>CAYUYI010000280.1:0-3725 GCA_964448995.1 uncultured Propionivibrio sp.
GCCCCGGAATTGACATCGGTACCCACGATGCCCAGCAGCAGGCCGAGGAAGATCATGCCGAGCGCATGCAGCAGCGAGCCGTGCGCGAGCACGATCGAGACGGCGAGGCCGAGCACGAGCAGCGAGAAATATTCGGCCGGGCCGAATTTCAGGGCCATTTCGGCCAGCGGCGGCGCAAACAGGGCAATCAGGAAGGTGGCGATGGTCCCGGCAATGAACGAGCCGATGGCGGCCGTCGCCAATGCCTTGCCGGCGTCGCCGCGCTTGGCCATGGCGTGGCCGTCGAGCGCGGTGATCACCGATGACGCTTCTCCCGGCAGGTTGACCAGAATCGCCGTCGTCGAGCCGCCGTACTGCGCGCCGTAGAAAATGCCGGCGAGCATGATCAGCGCCGTCACCGGCTGGAAGCTGAAGGTCACCGGCAGCAGCATGGCGATGGTCGCCACCGGCCCCAGGCCGGGCAGCACGCCGATCAGCGTGCCGAGTACCACGCCAATGAAACAGTAGAACAGGTTGGCCAGCGAAAATGCCGTGCTGAAGCCAAGCCCAAGGTTCGCAAGAATATCCATGTTTCCCCCTTACATGCCAAACCAGGGGCCGATGATGGAAAACGGCAACCCGAGGCCCTTGACGAAAACCAGGGCACTGAAGACGCTGGTCAGAATGGCCAGCAACACGGCCGATTTGATCTGAAATTTCTCACTGGCCCAGGCGCTGACCAGCACCAGCAGGATCAATGACGGTACCAGGCCGGCGCCGCGCACCAGAAGGCCGAAGAGAACGACACTGCCGAGCACCAGGAAGATTTCCTTCCAGTAGAAGGTCGCAATGCTTTCGCCCTGGCGGAGAAAGGCACGGATCATCGAAAGTGTTCCGATGATGATCAGCAGGGCGCCCAGCAGGGTCGGAAAATAACCCGGCCCCATGCGCACGCTGGTGCCCATGTTGTAGTCACGGGCAATGATGATGGCGCCGGCACCAATCGCCGCATACATCAGGCCCGCGTAGAAGTCCTTGGGGTGTTTGATCAACGAACTCATGTGTAATCCTCAGATCGTCGCCTGCCGGCGCCAGAAAGGCGCCGGCAGGCGACGGAATGAATCAGTCCAGCGTGATCTTGCCGACCTCGACCACCGTCTTCCACTTGGCCAGTTCGAGTTGCAGGAACTTGGCGAACTCCTCCGGCGACGAAGCGACCACTTCGAAGCCCGGATCGGTCAGTTTCTTGGCGACATCGGGATCCTTGAGCGCTGCCATCATCGCCCCTTGCACCGCCGTTCTCACTTCGTTCGGCAACCCTTTCGGGGCGCCCAGCGCCTGCCAGGAATAGACAACCATGTCTTTGTAGCCCAGTTCCTCGAGCGTCGGCACATCCGGCAACAGCGGCGAACGCTTCTCGCCGGTCACTGCCAGCGCCTTCAATTTGCCGGCCTTGATGTGACCGGTCATCACGTTCAGGTTCTGGAACGAGGCTTCGGCATGGCCGGCAACGAGGTCGGCAATCGCCGGGCCGCCGCCCTTGTACGGCACGTGAATGCCGTTGGTCCCCGTCGTCATCCAGAACAAGGCGATCGACAGATGATCCGAGGAGCCCGCCCCGGACGAGGCAAACGTCACCTTGTTCGGTCTCTGCTTCAGATAGGCGATCAGTTCCTTGACGTCTTTGGCCGGCACGCTCGGATTGACGACGAGGACGTTCGGCGCACGCACGGCGACGGTCATCAGGTCAAAATCCTTGGCCGGATCGTAGGCGAGATTCTTTTGCAGGAAAGGATTGACCGCCCAGACCCCGATCGAGGCGCAGAGCAGCGTGTACCCGTCAGGCGCAGAGCGCTTGACCTGCGTTGCGCCGATGGCCCCGGTGGCGCCCGGTTTGTTTTCGACGACGACCGGCTGTCCGAGCTTTTCGGACATTTTGGGCGTCATCATGCGCGCCAGCGTGTCGGTCGAGCCCCCCGGCGGGAAGGGCACAATGATGGTTACCGGCTTATCCGGATACGCAGCCTGTGCGCCTGCTGCCACAAAAAGCCCTGTCAGCAGGGCCAGTATGGTTTTTTTCATGTTGATCCTCTCCTCCGAAATGATTTGTTGCGAACGACTTTTTAGCCGGTTTCCCCGGTTCTTTTGATTGACGACCTCCCGATCATCGCGGCAGGCGGGTGGTGTTCGGTGTTGGCGGGCTCATAAAATCAGCACCGCCCTGAAATCATTGACATTGGTCAGCGTCGGGCCGGTAACGATCGAATCGCCCAACGCGCCGAAAAAACCGTGGCCGTCGTTGTCGGCCAGCGCATCCTTGGGACGGATCCCTTTGGCCCACGCCCGTTTCAGCGAATCCGGTGCCAGATAGGCGCCGGCGATTTCTTCCTGACCATCGACACCGTCGGTATCGCCGGCACTGGCGTAGACGTTCGGCAATCCGTCGAGCGCCACCCCCAGCGAGAGCAGATACTCGACGTTGCGCCCGCCACGCCCCGAGCCTCGCACCGTCACCGTCGTTTCGCCCCCCGAGAGCAGCACGCAAGGCGGCTGAAAAGGCTGCTGGTAGAGCGCGACCTGACGGGCGATGGCGGCCATCACCTTGCCCACATCGCGCGCTTCACCTTCAAGGCTGTCGCCGAGAATGTGCGGCGTAATACCGGCTTCCTGGGCCACCCGGGCCGCGGCTTCAAGCGCCATCAGCGGCGTGGCAATCAGCCGGGTTTCGCAGCCAGCCAGACACGGGTCGTCCGGTTTGATCGACTCGCCGCGACCGCTTTCAAGCACCGCCCGGATGTTGTCGGGAAGCTGAATGCCGTAGCGCCGGATAATCCCCAGCGCATCCGCGCAGGTCGTCGCATCCCCGACGGTTGGCCCGGAGGCGATATCGCAGGGGTTGTCGCCCGGCACATCGGAAATCATCAGGGTGACCACTTTGGCAGGATGGCACGCCGCTGCCAGGCGCCCCCCCTTGATTGCCGAGAGGTGCCGACGCACGCAATTCATCTCGCTGATGCTGGCGCCGGATTTCAGCAGTTCGCGGTTGAGCGCCTGCTTGTCTTCCAGACGGATGCCTTCCAACGGTAACGGCAACAAGGCCGAACCCCCGCCAGAGATGAGGCAGAGCACCGTGTCGGCGGCCGTCAGGCCGCTGACCAGCGCCTTGATGCGGCGAGCGGCCTCGAGCCCGGCGGCATCCGGCACCGGATGCGCCGCTTCGACGATTTCAATGCGTTCGCACGGAACGGCATAGCCATAACGGGTCACGACGAGGCCCGACAGGGGCTCCGGCCAGTAGCGCTCGACGACTTGTGCCATGGCGGCGGAAGCCTTGCCCGCGCCGATGACGATCATTCTCCCCGCCGGTGGCTTCGGCAGATAGAGCGGGACATTGTTTTCCGGCTGCGCTGCTTCGACAGCCGCGGAGAACATCTGCTGCAGCAATTCGCGCGGGTTGATGGCGGTCATCATGGCGTCGATGTCTCCTCGATGTCTCTTTTATACCTGCCGTATCCTCAAGCCTTCTGGCCGATTTCGAAATTGGCCATCAGTTCGAGGGCACGCACCATGCCGGAATGATCCCAGGCGCTGCCACCGTGCGCGGCGCAGCTGTTGAACAGTTCCTGCGCCGTCGCCGTGTTGGGCAGCGAGAGGCCGAGTTTGCGCGCCGAGGAGAGCGCCAGATTGAGGTCTTTCTGGTGCAGTTCGATGCGGAAGCCGGGATTGAAGGTGCGCTTGACCATGCG
>CAYUYI010000281.1:0-3712 GCA_964448995.1 uncultured Propionivibrio sp.
GAGATGGCGGCTCGCCCCGTAAAGGGCGAGCTGTCCGCACTCGTCGTATGAATACATGGACTACTGCCAAGCAGAACAAGAAAATGTCCGCACCCCCTCTGGTCAGTTTTCGGCGAGCGTGCAACTAGATCACACTGAAGGCGATCTTTTCCATCCATAAAACGGGGTGATTCCGCTAATATTGCCGGTGCGGAGTGACTTAACTTCAATGGATGCTAGGGCCATGGCAATCAATCCCAGTAAACGCATTCGTATCGAGGGCCTTGAGGAACAACCTCTCCCTGCCAGCAGCCGTCCATTGCCAGGTTGTTCATCCCGTGAATTTCACGAGTTCAATCTTGACCTGGTCCGCGAAAACGAAATACTTCGCGAGCAAAATAGGCAGTTGCTGGAACAAAACAAGCGTTTCCAGCGAGTACTGGAAGGTTCTGAGGTCGGATTTTGGGATTGGGATCTAGTCACAAATCGCTTTATCGTTAGCGAACGCTTCGAGTCAATGCTTGGATTTAAGCTGGGAGAGCGAGATCTGTCGCCTGAGAACTGGTCGAAAGTCGTTCATCTTGACGATCTAGCCAAGGCAAAAGAATCCATCGAGCGCAACCTCAGCGGGGAGAGCCCATTTCATGAGGTGGAGATTCGAATGCTCACAAAATCATGTGAGTGGAGGCGAATTCTCACGCGGGGAAAAATTGTTAGTCGCGATGAAAACGGGAAACCGTTGATGATGTCCGGTACACATACAGACATTACGGAACGGAATGCATTGTTTGAGGAGCTTGAATCAAGGGCTCGTCAAGATTACCTGACAGGGCTTACTAATCGTGGTTATTTCATGGAATTGGCTGAGTGGGAGCTAAAAAGAGCCGCGCGCTATAACAAAGATACCGCCGTTCTCATGATGGACGTTGATCACTTCAAAACAATCAACGACACGTACGGACATGAAGTTGGAGATGCCGTGCTGAGTCGATTGGCGGAAGTCCTCCGTGAAACGCTACGTCAAGTCGATGTGATTGGCCGGGTTGGCGGTGATGAGTTCGCCGTTCTCCAACCAGAAACGAACATTGATCACGCTGTAACTACTGCCGAACGATTAAGGAACTGCGTGCAAAATACGACGGTTAAGCTGTCGGGTGGAGAATTACTTGGCTTCACAGTATCCATCGGAGTAGTTGCTAGAAAATCGGAGAACATGGGTTTGCAGGAATTACTTTCTCAAGCCGATAAGGCTCTCTACAAGGCGAAGAGATCGGGACGGAATCGGGTGAGCAGTTAAGGACATGTTCGATTCGAACCGCCAGGTGCTACGATCAGATTCACCGGTCTCGCGGTGACGGCGTTGAGGGAAGTGTACTCACCACGACCAAGGTCAGGCACGATGTTGCGACCATCACCCACAGCAAGGTTGTGAATCCCGCCTGCTTGACGATCGGGCCGATCAACCACACGGCGATCGAACTGGCGCCAAGGGCAACGGTCAATCGCATGCCGGAGACGCGGGATCGCATGGCATCGTCGACGAATCGGACCACCATCGCATCAGTAAAGGGAACCGCCCCGAAGATGGCGGCCATGAAAGCGATCTGAGCAAGGTAAAACGACCATCCATCCGTTTGTGTCGCTGCCGTTAACGCAAGTAACTGTGTGGCAATGATGCCCACGTAAAGTGACTTGAGCGGGAGCCTGTCGAGCAGATGGCCGACCAGCAGCTGGGTCAGGGATGCCAAGGCATATACCACGCCAAGGAATAAACCGATCTGGGCTGGGTCTTGTGAGATCAGACTTAACTTGCTCGATAGCAGTTCGTAGTTACTACTGGTGGAGAAGTTGAACAACATGCTGCCGCTGGTTGAGGCCACGGTCATAATGAGCAACACTTTGCCGACCGAAATACCTTCATGGTGCCCACTGGCGGGCGCTGGCTTCTTCGCCGGCGCCGTCGCGTCCCGCGTTGCGCAGACTGCGAAGACAAGACCACACAGGATGCTGACAATGCCGGGAATGATAAATGCCATGCGCCAGCCGAAATGCTTGATGAGCAATCCGGTCACTATCGCGGCCGCAGCCAATCCGAGATTCCCTGCCAGCCCATTCACGCCAATTGCCCAGCCGGGTCGCCTTTCTCTCTGAACCAGCATCGGAATTCCGACCGGATGGTAAATGGAAGCGGCACACCCCAGAAACGCCAAGGAAATTGCCAATTCAAGGGGGGTGCGGGTTATCCCCACGCAGATTGTGGCTACTCCCATGCTAAGAAAGAACAGGATCATCATCGGGCGTCGCCCCCACAGGTCGCCTAGGCGACCAGAAGGCAATGCACCCAAACCAAAACAGAAGAACGCAGCCACGCTGTACGGCATGAGGTCTTCCCATCGTTCCAGCCCGAAGTCTTTGGCAATCGTCGTGACGGCGGTGGCGAAAATTAGCAGAAACATGTGGTCAAGGGCGTGACCCATGTTCAGTAGCAAGCGGGTTGAAAGATTGTGCATGGCAGGATGATGATCTACGATGCTCTGGCCGTGTTGTTATTTCCCGCTAACTATGAATCCAAAATCGCCAAAAGGCTTACGCTCCCCAAAGTCAGGGAGCCACCACACGGATTCACTTGCTGCAAACGCCGTACCTCGTCCGGTGTCCGCCTTCGCCCGGACGAATAAGGCTGGGCTCAACATCAAACAGCATGCGCACGAACGCGATCAACTGATTTACGCTATCCATGGCGTCATGACAATTCGGACGCACGATTCGATCTGGACGATACCGCCCAGTTACAGTTTGTGGATTCCGGCCCGTGTCGTGCATGCGGTGAAGATGGATACCGAGGTTGAGATGCGTACCTTGTACTTCCAGCAAGGCGTTATCGCTGCTCAATCCACCGCGTGCCAAGTACGTGCTGTATCACCGTTGTTACGGGAGTTGATCATTCGTGCCATGTCGATCCCGCCCTTGTATGACGAAGAGGGCCCGGACGGCCGTCTCATGCGGGTGATTGTGGATGAAGTCTGCCGTCAGGAATCGGTGCCGCTTTTGTTGAAATTGCCGAAGGATCGTCGGCTTGAGCAGTTATGTAGGCACTTGTTGAGTTCACTGGATCAGTCGGAATCCATTGGTCTGTTGGGGGCCAAGTTCGGCCTTTCCGAGCGCAGCATCATTCGCCTGTTTCCGCTGGAGACAGGGTTGACGCTACACCGCTGGAGGCAGCAAGCACGCTTGATGCGTGCTTTCGCTTTGGCAGAGCAAGGTAAGTCTCTCGGCGCTATTGCCGGTGAGTTGGGTTACTGCTCCCAATCAGCCTTTGCCAAGATGTTTCGCAAGATATTCGGCCAGTCGCCCCGGGAAATACTTTCCCAAAAATAGTCGAAAGCTCGAACCGAAGTGTGCGAGTTGAGTTCGGGCGGGAATCAGGTGGGGCGAAGCCGTTTGAATGACGGCGCTGGAGATTGGGTGGAAGCGCGGTTTTGGTCGATTAAGCTTTTTGTTTATTCACTTTCGCAAACCATGCAAGCGGCTATTCGGTTTGGTCTCGGAATGACCGGCAGGTAATCCGCATATTGCCGCATTAGCCAGGAATCACTCCCGCGGTTCTGGATTCGTCGAAGCCCGGTCGTCGCTCTTATGTTGAGTTCAACATAAGGCCGAAGAACGGATTTTTAAGCGATAGTGCAATGAAAAGAGGGAGCTAAATGCTCCCTCTTTTTAAAACTCGTTTTAC
>CAYUYI010000282.1:0-3709 GCA_964448995.1 uncultured Propionivibrio sp.
CCGCTTTCTCTTCCGACACCACCTCCCCTGCCCCTTTGTAAATGATGCTCTTCATCGCCTGCCTCCCGTTACCACTTGTTGACCCAGTTCGTCGGAATGCCGCTCGTCAGCATTTCGTAAGCGGCTTGAGCCGCTTTTTCCTGAATGGCGCGAACGCTCGCTTCCGAATACCACCCGGTGTGATCGGTCAGTATGACGTTGTCCAAGCCCGCCAACGGACAATCGAGAGCCATCGGTTCCTTGTCGAGCACGTCGAGTGCCGCACCGAAAATTTTTCCACCCTTGAGCGCCTCGGCCAGCGCGACCGTATCGACCAGACCGCCGCGCGAAGTGTTGACAATGCAGGTTCGCTCGTTCATCAGCGCCAAGGTCCGGGCACAGATAATGTTCCGGGTTTCCGCGGTGGCAGGCGCATGAAGCAAAATAATCTGCGCATTCCGGCACACATCTTCGACGCTTGCCTTTCTGGCACCGAACTGCGCGGCAAAGTCATCGGTGACATACGGGTCGTATGTCAGCACCTCGCTGATACCGAAACCGCGCATCCGCTCAAGATACGACCGGGCAATCTTGCCAAACCCGACCAGTCCGAGCGTCGATCCCGCGATACGATACATTGGCTCCTTTTGCGCGACGTTCCATTGGCCGGCCTTGACCTGCCGGTCACGCGTCACCACCCGACGTACCAGTGCCAGCGTCAGCGCCGCGGCGTGGTCCGCCACCTCAATATCGGCGCCATAGTCAGGCACGTTGGCGACTTTGATTCCTCGGACTTTCGCTGCATCAAGATCAATCGTATCGACACCCACACCATAGCGGACGATGCCGCCGCCTTCCCGCAACCGCCCGATGGCTTCTGCGTCCAGCACGGGGATGTCCCGAACCATGACAATATCCAGGCCATCCAGCATCTCCAGCAATTTCGAACGATCACCTTCCCACCGCAGGATCCTGACTTCTGCTCCCAGCGACTTCAGGATGTCTGCCTCAATACTGTGATCGGCATAGCCCGGTTCCGTGATTCCGACGATGATCCGCCGCTGCGCAGCCGCCGAGGATTGTTGCCCGATAGTCATTGCTTGATACTCCATGATGAGATGATATTGGGAATCAGAAAAAAAGGATCGATCTAATTTTAGATCGATCCAATCCACAAATGCAACCATCTGTCTTTATAATTTGCAATGTTTATTCGTTCAGCAAATCAGGGCGGAAAACGACTCGCTGACAATGATTTCCGGCCTGACGCCATCCACAGCCCCCAAGCGGTTGCTGGAAGCAGGAGCTAAATAATTCGTGACTACACTACTCGATGTTGCAAGAGCTGCCGGCGTCTCCCGGGCCACCGTTTCACTGGTTTGCCGCGGCAGTCCGCTGGTTGCCGAGAAAACGAGAAAAAGGGTCGAACGCGCCATCACCGAGGTGGGCTACATCTACAATCGCAGTGCCGCCAACCTTCGCTCTTCGCTGACCAATACGGTCGGCCTGATCATTCCTGAAATTTCCAATCCGGTTTATTCGGACCTGCTTTCGGGAATTGAAGATGTCCTCACGCCCTTGGGAAAGGCTGTTTTCATTGCCGACACCAACGAATCAATCGAGCGCCAGCAGCATTTTCTGCAAAGGATGCTGGAAATGCGAGTCGATGGACTGATTGTCAGCATGGTTGCCGGCACCAAGTCCGAGGCATTTGCTCAATATGCACAGATCGGCGTCCCCATTATCCAGGTATTGCGGATGATAGAGGAAGATCCGCTCGACTACGCCGGAATCAACAATCGCTTGGGAACCCGGCGCGCCACGGAACACCTGCTTGAACTCGGCCATCGAGTGATCGGTTTTCTCGGCAGTTCGACCTCGCCCTCGGTCAGTCAAATGCGCTACCAAGGGTTCTGTGATGCCATTTCGACCCACGACCTCTCCCCCGAAGCCATGCCGATTGCCACCTCGGGGCATAGTTTCGCAGCCGCCGCCGAAGTCGCGAAGCAGCTCATCTCGGCACCACCGCGACCAACGGCGCTCGTCTGCCACAACGACCTGATCGCCTTCGGTGCCACGCTTGGGCTCTACGAGCTCGGGCTGGTGCCAGGACAGGATGTCTCCCTGATTGGCTTCGATGACATCGAAGCCGCAGCAAACTGGCGCCCCCCGCTGACAACCATGTCGATCGAAGCACGTCAGATCGGCCGACACGCGGGAACACTGCTGGCCAATCGCATGCAGCGAATCGATCTGCCAATATGCAGTATGGTTTCCGAGGCGGTTCTCAAGAATCGGAGTACCACGGCCCCACCCCGAAATATCAGTAGATAAAAATTTCAAAAAAATGGCCCCGACATGCGGGGCCATTTTTGTGGGGGAAATCCCTGAATTAGCGGATAACGCGCGCCCCCTTGCCTTTCATCGCAGCCTCGACTTCGTCGACACGCACCATCGAGGTATCGCCCGGCGTGGTCATCGCCAACGCCCCGTGCGCAGCACCGTATTCCACCGCTGCTTGCGGCCCCTTGCCTTCCAGGAAACCATAGGCCACGCCCGAGGCAAATCCGTCGCCGCCGCCAACGCGGTCGTAGATTTCCAGATCATCGCGCTTCATCGACTCATAAATCTTGCCGTCATACCAGAGAATCGCCGACCAGTCATTGATGGTCGCCGTTTTGGCGTTACGCAGCGTCGTCGCAGCCACCTTGAAGTTGGGGAATTCGGTGACCGCCTTCTGAATCATCTTGGCGAATGAATCGGTCTCGATGTTGGTCAGGTGCTCGTCAGCGCCCTCGACTTCGAATCCCAGGCAGGCCGTGAAATCTTCTTCGTTGCCGATCATCACGTCGACGTATTTGGCGATTTCGCGGTTGACGCGCTGCGCGGCCTCCTTGCCGCCTTGACTCTTCCACAGCGAAGCGCGGTAGTTGAGGTCATAGGCAACGACAGTGCCGTACTTCTTCGCCGCTTGCACGGCTTCGATCACCGCTTCGGCCGTATTCGAGGCCAAGGCGGCGAAGATGCCACCGGTGTGGAACCAGCGCACACCTTCTTCGCCGAAGATCTTGTCCCAGTTGAACTCGCCCGGCTTGATCTGAGAAGCCGCCGTATGGCCACGGTCGGAGCAGCCGAGCGCCGGGCGGACGCCGAAGCCCTTTTCCGTGAAGTTGAGGCCGACGCGGGTGTTTTTGCCGAGGCCGTCGAAATCGCGCCAGACAACGTGGCTCATATCAACGCCACCTTGCATGATCAGGTCTTCGAGCAGCCAACCGAGGTCATTCTTCGGAATGGCGGTCGCCACCATGGCGCGCTTGCCCCAGCACTTGCGCATGGCGCGAGCGACGTTGTACTCGCCGCCACCTTCCCACACTTGGAAGCTGCGGGCGTTGCGCACGCGCCCGAAGCCCGGGTCGAAGCGCAGCATGATTTCGCCGAACGAAGCGCAGTCCCACTTGCACTCGGCGGCCGATTTAACTTTGAGTTCTGCCATGTTCTGATCCTCTCCTGCTTATTTGGCGGCCAGTTCGGCCTTGATGCTCTTGACCAGTGCGATGGTCTTGCGCACATTTTCTTCGATGCCCTTGAAATCCTTGGCGTCGAGCAGCTTCTTGGTGATCAGGTTGGAACCGACGCCGCAGGCGACGATACCGGCACCGAACCACTTGCGCAGCGACTCCTCGGTCGGCTCGACGCCGCCGGTCGGCATGATGCGCGTCCAGGGCATCGG
>CAYUYI010000283.1:0-3686 GCA_964448995.1 uncultured Propionivibrio sp.
ACATGACAGAACGTGTCCAGCCAGCGGTACGCCGACGGCGACAGGCGGTTGATGATCAGCGTCACGCGGATGTGGTCCCCACGCCGTAGCGTCGTGGCCAGCGCCAGAAACGCCGAAGCCGCCATGCAATAGCCGGCGTAGGCGTCGGCGCCATGCAGCTCAAATATCGGCATCATGCGGCCGAGAATGCTCGAGAGCACGGTCAGCAAGGTGCCAATCATGAACAGGCCCGCTAACCAGCCAGCCGCCTCGAACAGGCGGTCGAAAAAGGTATGCATCAGGAAAACCCCAAAAAGAACGGACGCCCCTGAGGGCGTCCGTTACGTTCAACTACTTGCGGAAGGCGTCGATGACTGCCTGTCCTTCGGCGCCCGTCTGCGTCGTCCAGTCCGCAATCATCGTCAGGCCGACCTTCTTGAGGTCCGACTTGAGTTGCTCCGAAGGCTTCTCGACCTTCATGCCGTTCTTGGCCAGTTGCTCGGTGTACCAAATGGTTTTCTCGGCACTGATTTTCCAGCCGCGCTTCTCGGCTGCCGCTGCGGCCTTGAGCACAACCTCCTGCGTCGGCTTATCCAGCTTGTCGAATGCCTTTTGCGAAACGATGACCATGTTCTTCGGCAGCCAGGCATCCACCTGATAGTAGTACTTCACCTGCTCCCAGACCTTGCTGTCGTACCCCGTCGCGCCAGAGGTCATGAACGCGGTCACAGCCCCCGTTGCCAGCGCCTGCGTCAATTCAGCAGCCTGAATGGTCACCGGTTGTGCACCGACCAATTGCGCGATGCGGCTGGTATTCGGGTTATAGGCACGCCACTTCACGCCCTTGAGATCTGCGGCCGAACTGATCGGCTTGGCGCTGAAAATGCCTTGCGGCGGCCACGGTACGGAATACAGCACCTTCAGCCCCTGCTTGCCGAGACGGGCTTCGGTCGCCGCCTTGGAGACCTTCCAGAGTTTCTGCGCATCCTCATAGCCCGTCGCCAGGAAAGGAATCGAATCCAAACCGAACATCGGGTCTTCGTTGGAGAAGTTGGAGATGATGATCTCGCCGATGTCAGCTTGCCCGCCCTGCACCGCACGCTTGATCTCGTTGGCCTTGTACAGCGAGCCGCTGTCATGCACGGTAATTTTGAGCTTGCCGGCGGTTGCCTTGTCGATCTCGCCGACAAAGTCGCGGATGTTTTCCGTGTGGAAATTATTCGCGGGATAGCCGGTCGGCATGTCCCACTTTGTCTGAGCCTGAGCGGCCGCACCAAAACAGAGCATCGCCGAGACAGAACCGGCGACGACGAGTTTCTTAAACATAGAGTTCTCCCATGAACCAAACCGAATCATCAGAAATCCGGACAGACCACGGCCTGCCGGCGACAAGACCAAGAAAAGCGATTTGAACTTTGACTTCAACACCTTAACCCCAACCACCGTCCGACCCCAAGCAAGAACAGGCACAACGCTAATAAAACATCAATATAATGTCAATGAAAAATTCGTATAACCTCTTGAAAATTACGCACCAACACAAGGACACGACGAATGACCAAGGCAGCCAAGAAAAGCACGGATCATGCCCAACAAAACCAAAGGATCGTTTCTTCCTCGCACCTGGTTTCCGAAAAGTCCCCGGAGCTTTCCGAGGTCGAATTCGGACTGATCATCTTCACGCACGCCTTCCACCGCTGGATGATCCGCTGCATGAGCGCCGCAGGCGCCAAGGACATGACCCCCGTCGACGTCATGGTCATGCATCACATCAATCATCGCGATTCCGAAAAACGGCTGGCCGACATCTGCTTCGTTCTCAACATCGAGGACACGCACGTCGTTTCCTATTCCGTCAAAAAACTGGTCGGCATGAATCTGGTCAGCAGCACCAAGCGGGGCAAGGAAGTGTTCCTCAAGGCGACGGCCGAAGGCGCCGCGCTGTGCGCCCGTTACCGTGAGGTCCGGGAGTCGTGCCTGTTGCCAGGCTTTTCCGGAGAGGCCGAGGAGAATCGCCGTTTCGGCGAGGTCGCACAATTGCTGCGCACGCTTTCGGGGCGGTACGACCAGGCCGCCCGAGCCGCATCCTCATACTGAGCACCGACGGCCCGGATTCCGGCGCCAACGGGCGGGGATTCCCGACCAGGGAGCAACCGTTGTGCCACCCCGGCAACCGGGGCAGCACGATGTGTTTAGCGAGCGCGGTAGAGCAGGCTCGGATGAACCTCTTGCAGGATTTTCTGCATCCCTTTTCGGGACTTGAAATTGAGAATGACCGGCGAGCGCGTGTTCGCGGCAATCTTGCCGCCTTCTGCCTCGTCGCGATAAACGATGACAACAATCGCCACATCACTCGCATCCTGCAGATCGATCAATGCACAATCCGCATCGCTCAATTCGATTTCATATTCAACATCGATCTTGTCGGGCACCACGATCGGAAACATGACGCTGGTGTCATCGACCGACTGCAGCCAGAACACGGTACCGCCGCCTTCTTCATGAAACAGCTTGAAGCGCTTGCAAGCCTCGAACCCAGCCATTCCGTTCGGAAAGGTAAAGAGCGTGTCCGGATCCACAGTGACATTCTTCAGGCCGAGACGGTCGATATCGATTTTCATAATTTCTCCCAAGATTTAATGGCATGGCAGCCAGATGACCGCTTTCATTTAACATGAATCCATGCAACACCGCAACACAGTCTGACGGCATCCAGCAAACTTGAGTTTTCCCGTCCGATTGCGTAGTGTTCGCCCTTTTTTCAGAATCCAGAAACACCGATGTCCTCTGCCGAACTCCGCATCACCCAGAAAATCGCCGAAGAAATCGGCTGCCGTCTCCATCAGGTCGTCGCTGCCGTCGGGCTGCTCGACGAAGGCGCCACCGTCCCGTTCATCGCCCGCTACCGCAAGGAAGCCACCGGTGAGCTCGACGACACGCAGTTGCGCACGCTGGAAGAGCGCCTGACCTACCTGCGCGAGTTGGAAGAGCGCCGCGCCGCGATCCTCGCCTCGATCGACGAGCAAGGCAAACTCACGCCCGAACTGGCTGCCCAGATCGATGGCGCCGAAACCAAGCAGAGCCTCGAAGACCTCTACCTCCCCTACAAACCCAAGCGCCGCACCAAAGCGCAGATCGCCCGCGAGGCCGGACTCGCGCCACTGGCCGAGGCGCTGCTCGCCGATCCGACGCTCAAGCCGGAAGACGAAGCCGAGAAATATCTCAACGCCGACGCCGGCTTTGCCGACGCCAAAGCCGTCCTCGACGGCGCGCGGCAGATCCTCATGGAGCAATTCTCCGAAGACGCCGCGCTGCTCGGCAAGCTGCGCGAATATCTCGACGAACACGGCGTCGTCAAATCGACCGTCGTCGAAGGCAAGGAAACCGAGGGCGCCAAGTTCCGCGACTATTTCGACTATTCCGAACCCATCAACAGTGTGCCCTCGCACCGGGCGCTGGCGCTCTTCCGCGGGCGCAACGAAGGCGTGCTGCAAGTCGCGCTGGTGCTCGATTCCGAACTCGACGAGGCCAACAAGCCCATCGGCCACAACCCCTGCGAGGCTCGCATTGCCAAGCATTTCGGCATCACCGACCAGGGCCGCCCGGCCGACAAGTGGTTGGCCGACACCGTGCGCTGGACCTGGCGCATCAAGGTGTTCATGCACATCGAATCGGACCTGATGAACAGCCTGCGCGAACGCGCCGAG
>CAYUYI010000284.1:0-3683 GCA_964448995.1 uncultured Propionivibrio sp.
ACTCCTCGGTCGGCTCGACGCCGCCGGTCGGCATGATGCGCGTCCAGGGCATCGGTCCCATGACGCTCTTGACGAATTCCGGGCCGCCGACACTGGAACCGGGGAAGACCTTGACGATCTCGACGCCCAGTTCCTGCGCGTCGCCAATTTCGGTCGCCGAGCCACAACCGGGGCTATAGGGGATGCCACGGCGATTACAGACTTTGGCCACATCGGCGTTGAGCAACGGGCCGACCACGAACTTGGCGCCGTTGGCAATGTAGATGCCCGCTGTCGGCGCATCGCAGATCGAGCCGACACCCATGATCACCGACGGATCGGCCTTGGCGAAATATTTCGTCACCTGCAGGAACACGTCTGCCGCGAAATCGCCGCGGTTGGTGAATTCAACGCATTTTGCCCCGCCATTGGCGCAGGCCTGGATAACATCCTTACAAAGCTCGACATCCGGATGATAAAACACCGGGATCACGCTCTGATCCATCATCGCGGACAATACCGCCATGCGATCCTTAGCAGCCATCTAACTCTCCCATAGGAAAAAACCAATCAACCACCACAGCGACTCCGTGGCAACCGCAAAAAGAGGATTTCGGACTAGCGCGCACCTCATTCGAACCTCTTTGAACTACCATTCTAGCTCAAATTGGCCTGACAATCTTACACAGGCATCTTTACATGACGGCGCCGACCCGCCAGGGCAGGAATTCATCATTGCCGTAGCCGAGCACCTCGCTACGCACTTTCTCGCCCGAGGCATAACGAATAATCGCGTCGAAAATGCGCTGGCTGATCTCGGGCATCGGCGTGCCAGTGATCAGGTCGCCGCAATTGAGGTCCATGTCGTCGCGCATGCGCTCATACAAGGCATTGTTGGTTGCCAACTTGATCGTCGGCACGCCGGCACAGCCGAACGCCGAACCCCGCCCGGTGGTAAAGCAGATGATCTGCGCCCCGCCCGCTGCCTGGCCTGTGGCCGAGACGGGGTCGTAGCCCGGCGTGTCCATATAGACGAAGCCTTTGGCATCGATCGGTTCGCCGAAGAGATACACACCGTTGAGTGTGCTTGTTCCGCCTTTGGCGACGGCGCCAAGCGACTTTTCCAAAATCGTCGTCAATCCGCCGGCCTTGTTCCCGACCGACGGATTGTTGTCGAGTTCGCCACCTGCCCGTGCACAATAGTCTTTCCACCAGGCAATACGACCGATCAATTTCTCGGCGATTTCGGGTGTCGCCGCACGGCGTGTCAGCAAATGTTCTGCCCCGTAGATTTCCGGGGTTTCCGACAGCACCGTCGTCGCGCCATGCGCCACCAACAGATCGGAAGCGCCGCCGAGCGCCGGGTTGGCCGTAATGCCCGAGTAGCCGTCAGACCCCCCGCAATTGAGGCCAATGATCAGATGCGCCACGGAAGCTTCTTCACGCCGATACTGGTTAGCCTTGGGCAACATTTCGCCAACCAGCGCAATCCCTTTTTTGATGGCCGCCGCCGTGCCGCCTTCCACCTGCATGACAACCTGTTTGAGCATGTCCGGCTCGTACTGCCCGATTGCCTCGACAATGGGGGCAATCTGGTTTTGTTCGCAGCCGAGGCCGACGAACAGCACACCGGCAAAATTCGGATGTTTGGCGAAGCCGACCATCGTCCGACGCAGAATCTGCATCCCCTCGCCGTTCGGGTTGATGCCGCAACCTTCCGGGTGCGGCAGGGCGATCACGCCATCCACATTCGGAAAGGCGGCCAGCTTTTCCGGCGTGAAATGACTGGCAATCGCCCGCGTGACCGTTGCCGAGCAATTGACCGACGAGATCACCGCAATGTAATTGCGTGTTCCAACTTTACCGTTCGGACGCTTATAGCCAAGAAACGTGGCCGGCTTGGCGACTTTCGGTAACTCGAACGTCCCCTGTCCGACCCCGTAATCCCGCTCGAAATCGCCCATCCCAAGGTTATGACTGTGAACGTGCTGACCGGCAGCAATATCTGCCTTGGCAAAACCGATCACCTGATTGTAGCGGCGAACCGCCCCCCCCGCCTTGATGTCGTGCGCCGCCATCTTGTGGCCATTCGGAATCAGGTCGCGCACCGTCACGCCTTCGTCGGCAATGATGTTGCCAGGAATCAACTGCTGCGTCGCTATCAGCACATCGTCATTGACATGCAAGCGGATTACGGAAGATTGGGTCATGTTCTGCTCCAGAGGAATGGATTAACCACGGCAAACACGGCGGCGACCAAAGGAAGCGCAGAGATCACGACGAGAACCAGAATTAAAGAACGTGTTTTCGCCGTGCCCGCCGTGATTAAATGCTTTTTCGATTACAGCTCGCTCATCGCAGCCTTGACGCCGACGGTCTGAATCCTTGCCAGTGCGGCACTCGCCTGCTCGGCCAACCCCGGCACCAAGGTCAAGTCTTCGCCCCACAGGCGAGTATCAGCCAGCAGTGTCGTGGCAATCTTTGCCGCATCAGCTTCGCTGGCCCACGCCGCGCTCATAATCTGCAGGATGTCGGGATTGTCCTTGATCGGGTAAGTACCTTTTTCGCGCTGTCCTTCGTAATCGCCGTTCGTGGCGAACTTGCCGCGGTAGAAGTTAAGCAGCGCCGCCAGTGAGAACGCCAGCCCAGCCGGTGCCTTGCCGTGCTGAGCGGCAAAATCCTTGACCGTCGGCAGCACACGCACGGTCCATTTGGACACCGAGTTCAGTGCGATCGAAATCAGTTCGTGACGGATATGCGGATTGGCAAAGCGTTCCATGATCGTTGCGGCATAAGCCCTGCGCTCAGCGTCGGGCAGCGGCACAAAGGGAACGATTTCTTCGAACATCACGCGGTTGAGGTATTTCGAGACCACGGGGTCTTCGGTCATTTCGCGTACCGTGTCGAGACCGGCACAGAACGAAGCGAGCGAGCTGGCGGTATGCGCACCGTTGAGAATGCGTACCTTGCGCGTGCGGTATGGCTGCAAATCATCGGTCCAGACAACGTCGATCCCTGCCTTGTGCAGCGGCAGCTCGTCGGCAATCTTGGCCGGACCTTCGATGCACCACAACAGGAACGGCTCGGCCGCCACCATCAGCGGGTCGTGGTAGCCAAACTCGGCGTACAAGCCTTCGGCCTCGGCCGCCGGGAAGCCCGGCACGATGCGGTCGACGAGCGTGTTGCAGAAGACGTTATGTGTATTGACCCACGCAACGAACTCGGCCGGCAGCTTCCACGCCTCGGCAAATTGCAGCACAAAAGTCTTGAGCTTCGAACCATTGGTATCGATCAGCTCGCACGGCAGGAAAACCAGCCCTGACGCCGGCGACCCACCGAAGGCCTTGAAGCGAGCCAGCAACAGTGCCGTCACCTTGGCAGGAAAGTTGGCCGGACACTTACCCTCGACGCAGGCCTCCTCAACGTAGGCGATCCCGGCCTCGGTGGTATTCGACACGACGAAACGCAACGACGGATCCTGCATTGCCGCCAGCATAACGTCCCATTGCGCGTAAGGATTCAAGGTTTCTTTGACGCAGGTCACCAGGCGCTTCGACTGGACCGGCTGGCCATTCTGAACGCCACGCAGCAACACCGTAAAGAGCTGATCCTGGGCCTTCATCAGACCGGCAATGCCGCGCTCGAGCGGCTGGACGACTGTCACCTCGCCGTTCATCAGTCCGGCGCCGTTGGCGACATCGACC
>CAYUYI010000285.1:0-3681 GCA_964448995.1 uncultured Propionivibrio sp.
ACGCGCAGCACCTTCCAGCCCGGGCGCGTTTCACCGAGCGGACGGCACACACCGTTGAAGCTTTGCACGCGGCCTTCGGTACTGACGAACGTCCCCGAGGTCTCGGTAAAGGGCGCGACCGGCAGCAACGCATCGGCGTATTCCATCACGGCGTCGCTCTTGAACGGCGTCAGCATCACCACCAGCGCCGCCTGCTTCAACGCGGCCGTCGCTTGCTGCGGATGATGGCAGTCGAGTTCCGGCTCGACGCCGAGCAAGACGTATGCTTTGCGTGGCTGCGCAAACATTTGGTAGGCATTGAGCCCGGTCGGTAACGCCCCGGCAACATGGCCGCCAACGCTGTTCGCTGCCTCGCCGATAAAACCGACACTGGCCCCGGTCAAGCGACCCAATTCGCAAGCCAGCCCATGCAATTGCGCCGCTTGCGCCGATTGCTCGGCCACATTGCCGAGGAAAACGGCAGTCTTTTTGCCTTCGACAAGACTTTGCGCGATCTTCCGGCTATCAGCGCAGGGTTCGATCGTTTCCACGCCGGCGACAACCGGTTCGTTCTTGAGCTGTGCAGCGGCCTTGACGATGGCGCCGAGCGCCGCCGGCAACGCGACCGGCGAAGTCGTCAGATGGGCATGCAGCTTGATCAGCGGATCGTCGCCGGTGACCGACAGCAGGCTGACCTTGCCGTGACGCTTTCTCGCCAGCTGCCGCAAACGTTGTGCAAATAGCGGATGATCCTTGCGCAGGAAGCTGCCAACCACGAGTGCTGCATCGAGTTTTTCGATCTCGGAAATTTTCAGCCCCAGCCACGGCGTGCCGGCACGCAAGGCATCGGTCGAAAAGTCACAACGGCGCGGACGGAAGTCGACGTTCCCCGAACCCAGCCCACGCGTGAGTTTTTGCAGCAGATGGAGTTCTTCCAGCGTTGCGTGCGGCGAACCCAGGGCGGCGACCGCTTCCGCACCATGCGTCTTGACGATGTCCTTGAGTCCGTGCGCCACGTAGTCGAGCGCCACGTTCCATTCGACTTCGCGCAAGGCACCATCGACACGCACCATCGGCTTCTGCAGACGCTCGGGCGAATTCAGCGCTTCGTACGAGAAACGATCCTTGTCGGAGATCCAACATTCGTTAATCTCCTCGTTCTCACGTGGCACGACGCGCATGACGCGGTTGTTCTTGACCTGGACATTCAGGTTCGTGCCGAGGCTGTCATGCGGGCTGACCGACTTGCGCTGCGACAATTCCCAGTTGCGCGCGGTATAGCGGAACGGCTTCGAGGTCAGCGCGCCGACGGGGCACAGGTCGATGACGTTGCCCGACAACTCGGAATCGACACTGCGACCAAGGAAGGTCTGCACTTCGGAGTGCAGGTTGCGATTGGCCATGCCGAGTTCCATCACGCCGGCGATTTCGTCGCCGAACCGGAGGCAACGCGTACAGTGGATGCAACGCGACATTTCCTGCATCGAGATCAGCGGGCCGACCTCCTTCTGGAAGACGACGCGCTTGGTTTCCGTGAATCGGGACGAAGAATCGCCATAACCGACCGCAAGATCCTGCAACTGGCATTCGCCGCCCTTGTCGCAGATCGGGCAGTCAAGCGGATGATTGATCAGCAGGAATTCCAGCACGCCTTTCTGCGCATCCAGCGTCGTCTCCGAATGCGTGAACACCTTCATGCCGTCGAGAATCGGCGTGGCACAGGCCGGTACCGCTTTTTTCGCCTTCGACACTTCGACGAGGCACATGCGACAGTTGGCTGCCAGCGACAGTTTCTTGTGGTAACAGAAATGCGGAATATGCACACCGGCAAGCGCCGCAGCCTCGATGATCATCGATCCTTCGGGCGCCTGGACACGTTTGCCGTCGATTTCAAGTTCAAGCATGTCGTTACCCTAAACCGTAGCCTTGAAGAAGCCGCTGCCGGCACGCTGCACGTCGTGCGGAACCAGGCACTGCTTGTGTTCGATGTGGTACACGAATTCATCGCGGAAGCGCTTGATGAAACTCTCCACGGGTGCCGCTGCCGCATCGCCGAGCGCACAGATCGTGTTTCCCGAAATCCGCGAAGCAATGTTGTCGAGCACGGCGATATCGTCCATCCGGCCCTCGCCTTTTTCGATGCGATGCACGATCTGGTACATCCAGTGCGTGCCCTCACGGCAGGGCGTGCATTGCCCGCAAGATTCTTCGAAAAAGAAGTAGGCAATGCGTTCAAGCGCCTTCACCATGCAAGTCGTCTCGTCCATGATGATCACCGCCCCGGAGCCGAACGATGACCCGGCCTTGCTGATCCCGTCAAAGTCCATCGTCGTGTTCATCATCACGTCACCCGGAACGACCGGACACGAAACGCCGCCGGGAATGCAGGCCTTCAGCGTGCGCCCACCGCGCATGCCGCCGGCCAGTTCGAGCAGTTTCGGGAACGGCGTGCCGAGCGGCACCTCGTAATTACCGGGACGATTGACATGCCCCGACACCGAAAATATCTTGGTGCCCCCGTTATTGACCACGCCCATGTCCAGATAGGCTTCGGCGCCCATCTTGAGGATGAACGGGATCGACGCGTAGGACTCGGTGTTATTGACGTTGGTCGGCGCGCCGTACAGGCCGTTGCTCGCTGTATAAGGCGGCTTGTAGCGCGGACGTCCGGCCTTGCCTTCGATCGATTCGATCAGCGCCGTCTCTTCACCGCAAACATAAGCGCCGAAACCATGGTGCGCGTGAATCTCCATGTCGAAGCCCGAGCCCTGAATGTTCTTCCCGAGCAAGCCTGCAGCACGCGCTTCTTCCAGCGCTTCCTCGAAACGCTTGTAGATTTCGTAGATTTCGCCGTGGATATAGTTGTAGCCACGAGTCGCGCCCATCAGGTAACCACCGATCAGCATGCCTTCGATGACCGCATGCGGATTGAAGCGCAGGATGTCGCGATCCTTGAACGTACCCGGCTCGCCTTCGTCGGAGTTGCAGACGATGTACTTCTGCCCGCCGCGAAACGCCGGCATGAAGCCCCACTTGAGGCCGGTCGGGAAACCGGCGCCGCCACGTCCACGCAACCCCGAGCGCTTGATGACATTGATATGTTTTTCGCGCGGAGTCTCGCCCTTGAGAATGTCCTTGAATACCGAATACCCACCGCGGCTGAGGTAGCCCTCCAGACGCCATGAGGTATCGCTGTCGAAATCGATGCCCGCCATCAGCATCGGATTGATCATGCCGCGGATCGCCATTATTCGAGCTCCTCCAGCAGCTTGTCGATTTGCTCGGGTTGCATCGAGCAACACATGTGGCGTGTATTGACCAGCATCACCGGGGCGTCGCCGCAAGCCCCCATGCACTCGCCCTGTTTGAGCGTGAATTTGCCGTCAGGTGTCGTTTCGTCGAAATCAATGCCCAGCTTTTCCTTGAGATACTCGGCAGCATCCATGCCACCGGATAGCATGCACGGCAGGTTGGTGCACACCGTCAGCTTGTACTTGCCGACCGGTTTCAGGTTGTACATGCTGTAGAAGCTGGCCACCTCGTAGGCTGCCATCGGCGCCATTCCGAGGTAGTTGGCGACGAATTCGATGGTCTCATTCGATAGCCAGCCCTTTTCATCCTGAGCGATGGCCAGCGCGGCCACGGCCGCCGACTGCCGGCGCTCGGGCGGATACTTGGTGATCTCGCGATCGATTTTCTGCA
>CAYUYI010000286.1:0-3659 GCA_964448995.1 uncultured Propionivibrio sp.
TACTACCTAGGATTTCATCCAGCGAGGTGAGCCCCTGCTTGACTTTTAACAGGCCGGATCGGCGCAGATCATTGACACCTTCCCTGCGCGCCTGTTCGGCAATATCGAGTGCGGTTGCATTGGACATAATCATTCGTTGGATGTCCTCTGTGACGGGCATGACCTGATAAACACCAACCCGGCCTTTGTACCCTGAACCCTTGCAGCGATCACATTCGCCCGGCCCGTAGAGCGTCCAGTTGCCGCTGAGATCGGCTTCGGTAAAGCCGGCGTTGAGCAATGTTTCGGTAGGAACCTCGACCGGCTTCTTGCAGGTACAGAGCCGCCTGACGAGGCGTTGGGCCGTGATCAACAGGATGCTTGAGGCGATGTTGAAGGTTGGGATGCCCATGTTCATCAGGCGCGTGAGCGTCGATGGTGCATCGTTCGTGTGCAGCGTGGACAGCACCATGTGGCCGGTCTGCGCAGCCTTGATGGCGATTTCTGCGGTTTCCAGATCGCGGATTTCGCCTACCATGATGATGTCCGGGTCTTGACGCAGGAAAGCCTTGAGCGCGACCGGGAAGGTCAGGCCCTGACGGTCGTCGATATTGACCTGATTGATGCCCGGCAGCGGGATTTCCGCCGGATCTTCTGCTGTGGAGATGTTGATCCCGGGCTTATTGAGAATATTGAGGCACGTGTACAGTGAAACCGTTTTTCCCGAGCCGGTTGGTCCAGTGACGAGAACCATACCGTAAGGGCGCTGGACCGCATCCAATAGCAGTGCCTTTTGTTCAGGCTCATAGCCGAGCGCTTCGATTCCCAGTGTTGCACTGCTCGGATCAAGGATGCGCAGAACGATTTTTTCCCCATACATCGTTGGCAGCGTACTAACGCGAAAATCGATGGCGCGATTCTTGGAAAGCACGAGACGCATACGCCCGTCTTGTGGAACACGCTTTTCAGCGATGTTCAGGCGTGAGATGACCTTGATGCGGGAAGCAATTTTCTCCTTGATGACCAGCGGCGGCGAAGCAATTTCCCGCAAGGCACCATCGACCCGGAAACGGATTCGGTAGTTTTTTTCGTAGGGCTCGAAGTGGATGTCGGAAGCGCCGTCGTTGATGGCGTCGAGCAGCATTTTCTGGATGAAGCGCACGACTGGCGCGTCATCCACTTCCAGCGCAGCTTGATCCTCGGACTTCTCTCCTGGCTCGTCTTCGTCGAACTCCAGATTGATGTCATCACTGGCGAGGTTCTTCAGAGTCTCTTCGGCCGATTCCGAGAGTTGGGTGACGAGCGGCGCCAGTTGCTCCTCATTGACAATAATCGGATCGACCGCGAGGCTGGTCTGGAAACGGATCTCGTCAAGTGCCCGGAGGTTGGTCGGGTCGGCGGTGGCAACGGCTAACCGGTTGCCGCGCTTGTAAAGCGGAACAACACGGTGAGTGGCGATGAGTTTGCGGTCGATCGCTGTTTTCGGGATGTGTCCTTCCTCGTAAGCGCCGAGATCGAGCATCGGGTAGCCGAAAGTTTCGGAAGCGAACTTCGCGACTTCGGCGCCGCTGAGTTTGCGAGAAGCAACGAGCTGTCCGATAAACGAATTTTTGGTTGCCGTCGCTTGCGACAGCAACATATCGGCATCGGATTCTTTGATCCGACCTGCCTGGACGAGTGCTCGCGCAAGACCGCTGAGCGAGGATTGAGCTGGAATGGCCGCCATGAGCGCCTATACCAAGATGACTGCCTGATGCATCGAGAATCCGCTGTCGGAGAAAAGTATGTCAGTTTGATGATGCATGGAGTCGGCGCTTTTGTAAAGCCTGGCGCGGTTTTGCGCCATTGTTGCAGTCGCTTTTTTCATATCCTGCCGAGCAGGACTTCGGTGACAAATCGGCTGCCGACATAGGCAAGCAGCAGGCACAGGAATCCCGTCATCGTCCAGCGCAAGGCAATTCGCCCGCGCCAGCCGTAGATTTGCCGGCCGGTGAGCAGTGCGGCAAAGATCAACCAGGAAACAAAGGCGAAGACTGTTTTGTGGTCGAAACTGACCGCTCTGTCAAAAATGGCTTCCGAAAACAGAATGCCGCTGCCAAGTGCGATGGACAGCAGCACAAAACCTGCACCGATCAGCCGGAAGAGCAGAGTTTCCATCCGCAGGAGCGGCGGCAAGCTGGAAAGGAACGGACTCGCGGTCTTGCGGTGCAGGCTTTTTTCGACAGCGCTCATGAATCCGGCCTGCAGCGCCGACAGTGTAAACAGGCTGTATGCCAGCATGGCCGCGAGGAAGTGTAGTTTGAACCCCCAGGCGTTGGCATGTGCAATCAGGCGTGATTGCGGAAAAAACACGGGAAACAACGCACAAAGGGCGGCGAATGGCAGCACCGCTGGCTGCAATCCGTCCGTGCGAGACCGGAAACTTTCCAACCAGTAGATCAGCACCGCCAGCCAAAGCATGAGAGACAGCGCTAGGCTAAAGGAGAAACGCATGCCGCCATTACCGAACAGTACATCGTGCAACCCCATGCCCTGAAGGAGCAGGGCGATACCGATTGCCGTTCTTTCCCAGCCGCGCATCGCCAAGATTGTCGTTGCTGGTTGCGTCGGTTGCCAACGGGTCTGCCAGAAATGGAACCCCAGGCCGGCGTACAACACGCTGGCCAGAATGGGAAACGCAAGGTGCAGTAGAATATCGGGCATTTTTCAAGTCTACACCAAGCCGGAATTCAAATGCTCGATAACCTGACCCAGCGCATGGCGCGCGTAATGAAGACGCTACGCGGCGAAGCGCGCCTTACTGAATCGAACATCACCGATGCCCTGCGCGAAGTGCGCCTGGCCTTGCTGGAAGCCGATGTGGCCTTGCCGGCGATCAAGGCATTGATTGCCGCGGTCAAGGAAAAGGCGGTCGGCGAAGAAGTGATCGGTTCACTGAGTCCGGGGCAGGCGCTGATCGGCGTTGTGCATCGGGAATTGACTGCCCTGATGGGCGAGGCGCATAGCGGGCTCAATCTGGCGACCACCCCACCGGCAATTGTGTTGATGGCTGGTCTACAGGGGGCGGGGAAGACGACAACCGTCGGCAAGCTGGCCAAGCTGCTCAAGGAAACGCAGAAAAAGAAAGTGCTGGTCGTCTCCTGTGACGTGTATCGGCCGGCGGCCATTGAGCAGTTGAAGACGGTGGCGGCCCAGGCTGGCGTCGATTTCTTTGCCTCTGCGGTCGGCGAGAAGCCGGTCGATATCGCCCGCAATGCCGTCGATTGGGCGCGCAAGCATTACCATGACGTGCTGCTGGTCGATACGGCCGGCCGGCTGTCGATCGACGAAGCGATGATGAAAGAGATCGCCGAACTGCATGCGGCGGTCAACCCGGTCGAGACGCTGTTCGTCGTCGATGCCATGCTTGGACAGGATGCGATCAACACGGCCAAGGCTTTCAGCGATGTGCTGCCGTTGACCGGCGTGGTGCTGACCAAGCTCGACGGCGATTCACGCGGTGGCGCGGCACTCTCCGTGCGTCATATCACCGGCAAGCCGATCAAGTATGCGGGGGTCGGCGAAAAGCTGGGCGGCATCGAACCTTTTCATCCGGAACGCATGGCCTCGCGCATTCTCGGCATGGGGGACGTGCTGTCGCTGATTGAAGAGGCGAAGAAAGGCATCGACGAGCAGAAAGC
>CAYUYI010000287.1:0-2922 GCA_964448995.1 uncultured Propionivibrio sp.
AATAACTCGAGGCAACACAATACGACCACATCGTGCCATGATCCAGCCGAAGGCGGGGATCCAACACAAGTCTGCCTGAGGATGCAACCAAACATGCGCCCCGATGTCAAGCAACCTGACCAAACATCAAACTCAAGCCGTCACTCCGACACATCATGAGCGAAAAGACACCCCAACAGACCCAATGGCATGCCTTCGCGGATACCGCAACACTGCAACATATTGTGCTCGAGCGCCTGCAACAGCACGCGCAGGAGGCCATCCTGCAACGCGGCCGGTTCGATCTGGTATTGGCTGGCGGCACGACGCCGCAAGCGATTTACCGCGAATGCCGCCACATCGCTACCGACTGGTCGTGCTGGCATCTCTACTTCGGTGACGAGCGTTGCCTTCCACCCGAGCATCCCGAGCGCAATTCCCGAATGGCGCTTGATGCCTGGCTCGCCCATGTCCCGATTCCTGCCAATCAGATCCACGCCATCCCGGCCGAACTCGGCGCAACAGCCGCCGCCCAAGCCTATGGCGACGCTCTCCAAGCTGTTGGCGATTTTGACTTCGTGTTGCTCGGCCTGGGTGAGGACGGGCACACAGCCAGCCTGTTTCCCGACCATTCTTGGGGAGACACCGAAGGAAGTCCTGACGTACTAGCCGTCTTTGACGCCCCCAAACCGCCGCCCGAACGCGTTTCGCTCAGCGCCCGCCGATTGAGCCGCGCCCGAAAGGTTGCCTTTGTCGTGACCGGGCAAGGCAAGCGCGACGCCGTCGCCGCCTGGCGCGCCGGGCAACAAATTCCCGCGCATTCGATTTCGCCGGGTGACGCGGTCGACATATTCTTTGAGGCCAGCCTCCTTGCCTAACCCGTGATTTGTATCGACAAGGACAAAAAACCATGAGCATGATGCAAACGCAAGCCGAGGATTCGGACGCCCTGGTTGTCTTCGGCGTCACGGGCGACCTCGCTCGAAAGAAGATTTTTCCGGCGCTCTACGCGATGTCGAAGCGAGGCGCGCTCAACATCCCGGTCATTGGGGTCGCTTCGTCGTCACTCACTTCGGAGCAAATCCGCGCGCGCGCCACGGAAAGCATCAAGGAAAACGGCGGCATTGATCATCCGGCGGCAATGGAAAACCTCCTGTCGAAGCTGAGTTACGTCAGTGGAAACTACAAGTCGCCCGAAACGTTCACGGCGTTGCGCGCCGCACTCGGCTCGGCAACCCGCCCGGCGCATTATCTGGCCATCCCGCCCGCCCTGTTCGAAACCATGATTCATGGCCTGCGCGATTCCGGACTGGCCGAAAACGCCCGCCTCATCGTCGAAAAGCCGTTCGGTCGCGATCTTGCTTCCGCGCGCGCACTGAACCGCATCGCTCGCAGCGCCTTCCCGGAAGACGCGATATTCCGCATCGATCACTACCTGGGCAAGGAAGCGATCATGAATATCCTGTACTTCCGCTTCGCCAACGCCTTCCTCGAACCGATCTGGAACCGCAACTACATTTCCAGCGTGCAGATCACCATGTCCGAAAATTTCGGGGTCGAAGGACGGGGCGCTTTCTACGAAACCGCAGGCTGCCTGCGCGACGTCGTCCAGAACCACCTGTTCCAGATCGTCGCCCTGCTTGCCATGGAACCGCCGGCCTACCGCGGCTACGGCGCTGTTCATGAGAAGACCGCCGAAGTTTTCCACGCCATGCGGCCCTTGAGCCCGACGGACATGGTGCGCGGCCAATACGAAACATACCGCCAGGAAGCCGGCGTCCCGGCCGATTCCGACGTCGAGACCTATTGCGCAGTACGGCTGCACATTGACTCCTGGCGTTGGGAAGGCGTCCCCTGGTACCTCCGCTCGGGCAAATTTCTCGCAGAAACCGCGGCTGAAGTCGTCGTACAGCTGAAGCCGCCGCCGCAACGCCTGTTTGCCGATTCACATCCCGACGGCCGCGCCAATTATCTGCGCTTCCGCCTCTCGCCACGTTCGGCCATCGCCTTGGCTGCACGGCTCAAGCGCCCGGGCAAGGGATTTGTCGGCGATCAGCATGAATTGTTCCTGGTCGATGAGCAACAAGGCGCCGAAACGCCTTACGAGCGGTTGCTGGGCGATGCGATGGCCGGCAATGGCGCCCTGTTCATCCGGCAGGATGCCGTGGAAGCCGCCTGGGCGGCGGTCGAGCCGATTCTCGAAAACCACCCGCCGGCCCTACCATACCGATGCCGCAGCTGGGGACCGACAGAAGCCGACGAACTGATCCGCGAGGATGGTGGCTGGTTCAACCCCCTGCCCGGAACCCGCCGCGAATAAAGGGCATCCGACCGATACGCTTGTTCTGCTACAAACTGTCACGCAATCGCCAAACAACATTCATAGACACCCCTCTCCACACCTCATAGAATCGGGCCTCCTGCGAGGCCCGATGTAAAGGAGATGGGAATGTATTCTGTAGTCTGCAAAAAAACCGGCGAAATCCTGGCCAAAAACCTCACCCTCGACGGGGTAGACACTTGGATTTCGCGCAACGAATCGCGTTATACCAGTGTGCGCACGGTCGGCATGACTGTTTTCGTCGCCAGCGTCGCCTGAACACGCCCCTGCGGGCCCAATGAACTTCCTCGCCCACGCATTGCTTGCGGGCGATGCAGCCGCAGACCGCGTTGGCGGCCTGATGGGCGATTTCATCAAGGGCCCGCTCCCCGCACAACTCCCCCCCGCGCTGGCCGCCGGCGTCGCCCTGCACCGGGCAATCGATAGCTTCGCTGAACGCCACGAGGCTTTTGTCCGCAGCCGCGCTCGCATCAGCGCAACCCGCCGGCGCGTCGCCGGCGTCCTCGTCGATCTCTTTTACGACCACCTGCTCGCCTGCACGTGGGCCAGTTATTGCCAGACGCCCCTGCCAGCCTACGCCGCCCGGATGTATACCCTGCTCG
>CAYUYI010000287.1:2932-3644 GCA_964448995.1 uncultured Propionivibrio sp.
CGCTGATTTCAAGGCGGCGTTGCCAGAGAAAGCGCGTGACGTTGCCGACCGGATGCAGGCTCAGGACTGGCTGAGCGCCTATCAGCACGTCGATGCGGTCGGCCAAGCCATTGATCGCATGGCCATCTACCGCATCCGCCGCGCCAACCCGTTGGCCGGCGGCATCGAGGAATTCCTCGCCGACCCCGATGGTTTTGCCCGTGATTTACAGTCCTTCATGCCCGACGCCCTTGCCTTCACCGCCGCCTGGCGCATGCAACGCACCGCCGTCAGCGGATAAAAAAATCCCGCGCCAACCGGCGCGGGATTGAAGCCCATCTTAAAGATAAGACGTAGGCAAACGTTGCCAACGGGGGAGTTGAAGCAACGGACAAGAGTCTAAGTGCGACCGACCCGGTTTGTCTGTATCGGATTCCCGTAGTTTTGCGGACGGGAGACGAACCGCTCAAGAGGTCGGGAACTCAGACACGCGGAAAAAACGATTCCGCCCCTGTCCATCGACAACACCCTAAAGCTCGGTGCTTTGTTGCCGTAAAAAGAACCATGCGGCACAGCCAAGATCGACCCTAAAGTTTTCTTGGGCCATGCCGTAAAAGAGTTGTAAGCGAATTATTCGCGCTACAGGACGGGCCGGAAGAAAGCCGCGAGGCAAGTAAACGGGAACCCAAAGTCAATCTGACTAGGAGTGAAAAATGCCCCAAGTAATCAACAC
>CAYUYI010000288.1:0-3628 GCA_964448995.1 uncultured Propionivibrio sp.
AGCCCTTCCGGGTCTGATTGTAGCTTTCCGGGGTGAGAGAGGGAGCTACAACCTGCCGCTGTTCGTCTATACCCGCAGCATGGATTGTAGCTTTCCGGGGTGAGAGAGGGAGCTACAACAAACAAGAAGACGGCCCGCGGACCGCCTTCTTGTTCGTATCGCTTCGCGATGTCTTCAAGTCTCCCGCCGCAACCACACCGCCGTATCGTGGTAGGCCGCGCCGGCCGCCGGATAGCCCGGCTCGGCGCTGACCAGCACGTTGATGCCGATGCCGTCGAGAAAGGCGTCGTTCGGCCACTGGCTCTCGACGATCACGGTGTTCTCCTGCATGCCGTCGCTGGCTTCGGCGTGCAAACGCACAGCGCCGAGTTCGTTGCCGAGCGTCACCACGTCGCCATCGGCGAGACCAAGCCGCCGGCAGGCGGCCGGGTGGATTTTCACCGTCGGTCGCTTTTCCTTGGCGCGCGAGGTCGGCGTTTCGGTGAAGGTCGTGTTGAGGAAGGTGCGCGCCGGCGCGGCGACCAGGCGGAACGGCTTGTCCGCCGTGGGCGTATCGATCACCGGCTGATGATCGGGTAGCGCCGGCATCCGCGCATGGCCCTCGCCGCGCGCCGCCCAGTCGGGCGCGAAGCGGAAGCGCCCGTCGGGATGGCCGAAGCCGTCGAGAAAATGCGCCTGCTCGAACGGCAATGCACAGTCGAGGCCGCCGAGCTCGAGGAGTTGGTCGGCGCCCGGGCGGCCGGAATCAGCCAGCACACGGTCGATCAGCGCCCATTCAGGCATCGCAAACGCCGGATGCGTAATGCCCAGCCGCGCAGCCAGTTGCCCGATGAAAGTGTGATTCGAACGGCATTCGCCGGGCGCCGGCATGACGGCGCGCGCCGTTTGCAGAAAGGTGTGGCCGGACGCCTGATAGAGATCGTCGTGCTCCAGGAACATCGTCGCCGGCAGCACGAGATCGGCGAGTTTGGCGGTGTCGGTCAGAAAGTGTTCATGCACGCAGAGGAACAGGTCGTCACGCAACAGGCCGGCGCGCACGCGGGCACTCTCGGGCGCGACGACGGCCGGGTTGGTGTTCTGCACCAGCATCGCCGTCACCGGCGGCCCGTCGCCGAGGTCACGCCGGTCACCGGCCAGCACCGCACCGAGGCGGCTCATGTCGAGCAGTCGCGCCGAGGGCGTGCCGGCATCCAGTCCGTTGAGAAACGCCGTGTTCAGCCCATAGATACCGCTGTGGCCGTACAGCGCGCCCCCGCCCCGATGCCGCCAGGCGCCGCTGGCCGCCGGCAGACACGACACCGCATGCATCGCCGCCGAACCGTTGCGCTGGCGCGTGAAGCCATAACCGACGCGCAGATAACTGGCTTGGGTGCCACCGTACAGCCGGGCGAAGGCGACGATCTCCTCGACCGTCAGCCCGGTGATGTCGGCCGCCCATTGCGGCGTCCGTACCGCGAGGTGCGCTTCGACCGCCGGGGAGAAATCGGTGTAACGGGTGAGAAAATCGCGATCGGCCAGCCCCTCGGCCAGCAGCACGTTCATCACCGCGCAGGCCAGCGCCCCGTCGGTGCCGGGTTTGAGCGCGAGATGCCTATCGGCCTGCGCCGCCGTCGGCGTGCGATAAGGGTCGATGACAACCAGCTGGGCACCACGCTCGCGCCGTGCCTTCTGCGCCCAGTGCATGAAGTTGATCTGCGTATGGACCGGATTGCCACCCCATACGACGATCAGGTCCGAATGCACGACCTCGCGCGCGTCGACGCCGCGTTTGACGCCGACGCCGGCCAGCCAACCCGCGTCGGCCAGCGCCACGCAGAAGGTCTCGCGCTGCCGCGACCAGCCGGCCAGATTGCCGAGCCGGCGTAAGGCCGCGCGCTGCACCAGCCCCATCGTGCCGGCGTAGTGGTACGGCCAGACGGTTTGCGGTCCGTATTGCCCGACCGCCTGTTGCAAACGCTCGGCGAGCAGGTCGAGCGCGTCGCCCCACGAGAGCCGTTCAAAACGCCCGCTGCCCTTGGCGCCGATCCGCCGCAGCGGATGCAGCAGGCGCTCGGGGTGGTGGATGCGCTCAGCGTAGCGCGCCACCTTGGCACAGATCACGCCGTCGGTATAAGGCTGCGCCGCGCCACGGACGCGCCCGATCCGTTCCGGCGATTCGAGTTGGATGTCGAGCGCGCAGACGCTCGGGCAGTCGTGCGGGCAGACGCTGCGCACTTGCCTGGGAAGATCATTGTGACTCGTCATGATCCGGCCATTGTACCCGACCGGAAGCGAGGCGCAGGCCAAGCGCCTGCGCCGTTTGGCGCGAGATTGGCCCGAAGCGGGCGCACAAAAAAACAGCGCGGAGATCAACTCCGCGCTGCCGAATAAAGCCCCCGCAAGTGCCGTTAGGCCGGCATCCTGAACCTGGGTTCAGAGGAGGTCACTTTCCTTCCGCATCAGGTCCATCCGACGAAGGGACGGACACAACAGCAGTTTTTCAGGTCAGCAACCGATGCCAAATTAGCATTGGTCCAAGGAATCTATGGCCTTGACGAACACCGCAGGGAACACTGTCGGAGACCCTAAAACAACTTTTCTTGCGACGCCAGCGCCGCATCAAGCTGTGTCTCCATGCTTTGAATTCTACGCATCGCCGCGGCGATGTCCAGTCCTGTTTCCGACTCGCCGGTCAGTTGCAAATCGCCTGCGGGCGCTTTCTGCGTCAGATGCTCATGGGCAATGTTCAGCGCCGCCATGACGGCAATGCGCTCGGAAATATTGCTCCGCGTCTTCTCGGCGATTTCGTGCATCTTGGCATCGACATACGCGACGGCCGCCTGCAGTGCCTCGCGCTCTTCCGGCGGGCAAGCCACGCGATACTCTTTGCCGAGCAACACGATATCGAGATAAGTCGCTTCGTTGGGCATGGATCAGGATTGGGCAGGTGCCTTGGGTTCCGGCAGTTGCAGGGCAAGTTGCTCGATCCGCTCGCGCGCGGCCGACATCAACTCGGTCATGTTCTTGCGCTCGCTCTCGGCCGCAGCCAGTTGCTGCCGAAGTTGCACATTTTCCGCACGCAGGTCGGCGCAAAGCCCAACGACTTGGGCAACCTTGCGTTCAAGCGCGTCAAGCTCATTCATCATGGCACGGACTATAGTTTCAAAAACCAAACGGAGTCAAGGGTTAAGCGTGTGATCTTATTGCAGATTCGCAACCTTGGCAAAATAACAGGCGAATCAGCCGAAGGGGTTTCCGACACGCCCAAACGCCTGTGGCACGCCCCTATTGGCGTTGTTCATCGCTTTGGCGCCAGCGCTGCAGGCTCCGACGCGCATTCTCGAAGTCAAAGCCGAGAATCTGTTGCCCAAAAATCTCCGCAGCGCCACCGAACGCCGATCGGAGCACCTGGCCGTGACGCTCAAATAACGCAACAACCGCCGTGTCATTATCGGCGAGCAGGGTTTCGAACTCATCGAGCAACCCGCGCAGCTGCTCGGGATCGGCCTCGATCTGACCGGGCAGTGACACATCGTAGCGACCGGGCAACGTGGCAACAAGTGCCATGAATTCGCTGTCGATGGCCGACATTTCCGCTTTCAAATCATCCGCGCTGACCTTGGCGTTCGCCCGTAGCTGCTTCAACAGG
>CAYUYI010000289.1:0-3622 GCA_964448995.1 uncultured Propionivibrio sp.
GCGATTGCCGTCATGATCTTGCGGTGACGCTCCAGTCCGAACGAGGCGTTGATGGTGGGTGCAAAGATGTCGATCACGAAGTTGTACATGTTTTCGATCAAATGATTGTTCGTGAGCGCGGCCATGGTGCGGTGAAACTTCAGATCGCAGGCGTTCAGTACGGCGATGTCGGTTTCACCTCGTTTTCCAAGTTCTTCGTATTCTTCATGGACGATCTGCAGTTTGCGGATGTCCTCGTCTTTCGCATGGTCGATGATCGTATTGATAACACCCATTTCGACCATTTCACGCAACTGGATCAGTTCGTTCGAATCGGTGTTTGCGATGATCATGCTGTAGATCAGCGGATCGAAGATTTTCTTGTTGGCCGACGTGGCGATATAGGTTCCGTCGCCATGAATAATTTCGACGATACCGAACGCATCAAGGATCTTCAGCGCTTCGCGCACCGAGCCGCGGCCCACGCCAAGGCTGTCAGCCAGTGCCTGCTCGCTCGGAAGCAGGTCGCCCGGAAGTATTTTCTTCTGAATCAGGATGTTCTTGATGCTGTCGATCACCAGGTCGACCGCTGAAACCTTGGTTTTTTTCTCGAAGAGACTGACGACGTTTTTTGTGCGAGTCATGCGGATATCTCCCGTGCGGATGTTTGGCGCACTGTTTCATAAGCATGATATCACATGTCTGCTTTCTTTGCGAACATCTGCGTGCGGGCATCACGGAAAGCGGTGCGGCTATTTTTTTTGCACGCTGGCTGGCTTCGCCGGACGCGGAGGTTTGTATTGCTTGAACACCGCTCGGGCGTCGATTTCAGCGCGTTCCTGCGTGCAGATCGTCGGGTCGTCGTCGTGGCCGCTGAAATAATCGTCGGCCTGAGCGCGCATGACGATTTCGATGGCGACCTGATCGCTCAGGGTAAAGATCTCGGTGAGCAAGGTGGCGACCTCATCGAGATGTTCTTCGTAGGTCGTGTGAGTTTTGCGGGTCGATTTAGCCATGAGCGTGATAAACCTTTTCATAAGCGTCGAGCAAGCGCCGATGCATCAGGCAGCCGTCGAATGCGGTGCCGGGTGCCTGAATGTTGAAAAAGCGCTGTTCGCGGGTGAGCATGGCTTCGGCTTGCTTCAGGATAGCCGGGCCGTAGAGAGAAGACAGTGCGTGGCGGAAAGGATCGTATTCGCCCGTGTCGCAAAGATTCAACAGTGTTCTGATGCAGCGATAAACCTGGAGTCGTTCCGGATGGATTTGTGCAAAATGATGGATCCAGTCGCAGCCTTCGCGGATCGCTTCTTCGGCACCGACAGCCAGCGCCAAGAGGGTTTTCAGTTCGCCGACGCGAAGATCTTCCCAGAAAGAACCTGGATCGGGTGCTAATCCAATCAGCGCGGCAACCGGGCGATCATCAGCGATGCCCGCATCATTGAGGGTGTCAAGAAGGTCGGTGCATTCTTCGTCATCAAGCTCCGGCAAATAGAGAACTGCTTCCCGAAAATCATTGGCGATGCTGTTGTTCTCATATTCGAGGTCGTCGATCGGATAGATTTCCGACATACCCGGAATAATGACGCGACAGGCATAAACCCCGAGATGCGTGTAATCGGCGACATGAATATCGAAGCCCTGCTCGTGAATCCGCTCGACCAGCCATTCGTAGTCTTCAGCAGTTGTCGAACTGAAATTCCAGTCGCAAAAATCAAAATCGGGGTTGTCGCTCAGGAAACTCCAGCCGACGATCCCGCTCGAGTCAACAAAATGGATTTCCAGATTGGGGGCGCTGGCGATCTCGTCCTGATCGAAACCCGGTTCGGGGAAGCCGTCGAGGGCATCGAGGGCGCGACCTTGCAGCAGTTCGGTCAGCGCGCGTTCCAAAGCGATCTCAAAGCGAGGGTGTGAGCCGAAGCTGCAGTAACACCCCTGATCCTTCGGGTTGAGCAATGTGACGCAGAGTGTCGGAAATTGGCCGCCGAGAGAGGCATCACGCACCAGAACGCCATAACCGGCCTCGCGTAGCGCTGCGATATCGGCGGCAATCCGAGGATAACGTGTCACGACACTGTCTGGAACGTCCGGCAAGCAGAGCCCTTCGGTGAAAACACGGAATTTGACGTGACGTTCGACGATTTCGGAAAGGGCCTGGGCGCGTGCTTCGAGAGGCGTGTTGCCTGCCGACATGCCATTGCTGACATAGAGGTTGCCGATGATGTTGACCGGGAACCAGATGCGAACCCCATCGCTCAGCCGGATGAAGGGCAATGCGCAGATACCGCGCTCGGCATTGCCGGTGTTGCGATCGACCAGCATCTCGGCATCCACCCCATTGGCGGGGTTGTAGAACGCCTGCAATGAGGGCGTCAGCAGTTCTTCTGGCCAGGCGCCGTTGTTGCCGATCGGAAACCATCGCTCTTGCGGATGGTGGGCGAAGGTCTGCGTCGCGTAGTGCGGGCCGAGGTGATAGTGCGACCAGAAATAATGACAGGACAGGCGCTCGAAGAATTCACCGAGCGCGCTGGCGCGGGCGGCCAATTGCGATCCTCCCTTGCCATTGGTAAACAGCAACGGGCAGTCGCGATCGACCAGGTGCACCGACCAGATGTCGTCGAGTGGATTGAGCCAGGAGCGTTCTTCGACCTGGAATCCCAGTTGCACGAGTTTTGCCTGCATCTGGGCAATCGTCGCTTCGAGCGAAGCGTCCTTGCCGGGGATGAAGTGTTCGGTTGCCATGAGATAATCCATTCGTAGGTGACGAGGGAGCTTATCGCAGGATTTGGCGGGCGTGGCAAGTCCGGCAAAGCAAGAAAAACTGGCTCCGATGTGCTTGAATGACAATAGGGAGATTGGCTGGCTTGGCGGAGAAAACCATGTTTTCCGAATTTTTCCAGGAGCTCAAGGCGCAGATTCTCGAAGCCGGGCGCATCATGCGCACGCGGGAATTCTGGATTTACATGGGCGTCATTGCGTTGTTTGGCCTGATGGCGGTGGCGGGTTTCCGCCTGGCTACCGCGTTCGATCCGCTGACCCGTGGACAGGTTAGCCTCGACTTCTCCTGCCGGACCGGGCAGGGGCAACTGGCCACGATTATCGTTGGATGCTTTGTTTTTGGCATTGCCTGTGTGTTCACCATGGGTGAAGTGATCAGCTGGGTCGAAAGCACGCGCGAAGCAAGGCTTCCGGGGCGTGAGCATTACGAGGTCGTCAGCTATTGGCGCCCACTACTGTTCGTGCTGGGAACGGTGTTGCTCGGAACGACCGGTTATGTTTTGCTGATGTCCTGGTGTACGTGAGCTTTTTGCCGCGAGGCCACGAAGGCGCCGAGGGAGACCAGCACCAGGCCGGCCATCAGCCAGACGGTCAGCGGCTCGTCGAGCAACGGGACGGCCACCAGGCCGATGATGATCGGGACCAGCGCAAGCAGGGGGGCGCAGCGCTCTGCGCCGAGAATCGAGATGGCTTTCAGATAGGTCAGCATGGCCAGAATGGTGGCAAAAATACCTTGATACAGCCCTTGCATGATGATTGCCGAGAGCGGTGCCGCATCAAGCGCCTTGGGCAACCAAAGGAAGTAGACCGGCAGATAGGCGACGAAGGAACCGAAGGCGATCGCGCAGGTCAGCCCCCAGGCTGAATA
>CAYUYI010000290.1:0-3617 GCA_964448995.1 uncultured Propionivibrio sp.
CCGCAACTCGCAGCAACAAAAAGGCCCGCTCTCCGCGGGCCTTTTTTACGTCTGATGCTTTTGTCAGTGCAGTAAGACATGCGAAGGTCGCGACGGATTCGTCGCTTTTATCTTTTTGCGATAGACTGCGGGGATGATGGTTTTCCCTGTATTTCATGATTGGCGTGACTTCGCTCATGCGCCGTCTGCATGTCGCTTGGATGGTGTGCATCCGATGGGTTTGGCGGCGATCTTTGGCACGTACCGGGAATAAATGATGCCCACGACTTTCAAAAGTCTCGGCAGTCGGCTCCCTTCTTTCGGGCCGAACCGATGGTCGAGCTGGTATCTGATCGGACTCAAGCTGGCGATGGGCCTGCTTCTTGTCCTGCTGATCGTGCTCTATTTTCTGTTACGCCAGAACGAGGCCGAGGAGCAGCGCTCGACGCTGATTGCTGACGTGCTCTGGCTCGAGCAGAGCATCAGTTTTCACATCGAACGCAATGCGGAGCAGCTGGAGCAACTGGCTGCCGATCTTGCGCCAGAACGGCAGAAGAAGGCTCTGTTCGAGTTGCGAGCCCAGTACCTGCTCAAGAGCAATCCGGATATCCAGCGAATCGTCTGGATTGACGCAACCGGACGCCAGCTGATGTCGAACCCGGCGCGCTTGGTCACGCGTGGCGTACCCGCCGGAAGTCCGGAAGAGTTTTCCAAGCAATCGATGGACATGGCGGCCAAGCTCGGGAAAACCTTATACACCGACGCTTACCTCACCAGCGAGGGGGGGCGGTTCAATGTTTACACCCCCATTTTTGAGAATGGGCGCTTTCAGGGCGCATTGTTGAGCGTCTACGCCTTCGATTCGCTGCTCAAACAGCTCGTTCCTTGGTGGTTCGCCGAGAAATATCAGGTGCGCATTCTCGATGGCAATGGCAACGCGCTGGCCGGCAAATCGAAAATTGGTGAAGTGACGACGCCGATAAATTATGCGCTGCCGCTCGAGCGACCGGGTTTTGGCATGGTGCTGCGGGTTGATGCCTATCCGGATCGTGGTGATTTTGCGCAACGCGTCCTGATTGGCCTAGTCATCGCGCTGGTGGCCGCCGTGCTGGCCAGTCTGTGGGGCATGCGCAAGCATATTTTGCGGCGTGTCGCTGCCGAACAGGCGCTGCGCGCAGCACACGCCTTCCGCAAGGCGATGGAAGATTCCCTGACGATCGGCATGCGGGCGCGTGATCTCGACGGACGCATTACCTATGTGAATCCCGCCTTTTGCCAGATGGTTGGTTTCGGTGAAGAGGAGTTGCTCAATGCACGGCCGCCGCTGCCGTTCTGGCCGCCGGAGGATCTGGAAAGGATTCAGGCGGTGAGTCAGGCCTTCGTGACGGAGCGCGACCAGCGCGAAGGTTTCGAGGTGCGCTACATGAGAAAGGACGGCGCTCGTTTCGATGTGCTGATCTACGAGGCGCCGCTGATCGATGCGGACGGACGGCATACCGGCTGGATGTCGTCGATCATTGACATTACCGAGCGCAAACGTTCAGAAGAACTGGCGCGTCAGCAACAGGAAAAATTGCAGCAGACCTCACGGTTGGTGACCATGGGGGAAATGGCTTCGTCGCTGGCGCATGAGCTCAATCAACCACTGGCGGCGATCACCAGCTATAACACTGGGTGTCTGAATAAACTGGCGGCGGACGATTTCTCGAAGGAAGAGTTGCAAACGGCCATGGAAAAGCTGGGTGTTCAAGCGCGTCGTGCGGGGCATATCATCCGTCGGGTACACGACTTCGTGCGCAAGAGCGAGCCGAAGCTGGCTCCATGCAACCTAGTCGAAATCGTTGAGGACAGCATTGGCTTCATCGAGGCGGATGCCAAGTTGCATGACGTACGCATCGTTCGAAAGATTTCCGATATTTCCGTGACGCTGTATGCTGACCGCGTGATGCTGGAGCAAGTGTTGCTCAATCTCATGCGCAACGCTATCGATGCGATGAGCGTCGATACGCCGCCCGAACGACGCCGAATGACAATCCGTCTCAGCATTGTCGATGATCAGGTCCGGATTCGTGTGGCGGACCGTGGCACGGGGATTTCTCCGGCGATCCGTGAAAAGTTGTTCACGCCGTTCTTTTCGACCAAACAGGAGGGAATGGGAATGGGACTGAATATTTGCCGTTCGATCATTGAATTTCACCGCGGCCGCCTGTGGGTTGAAGATAATCTGAAAGGCGGTACCATCTTCAGTATTTCCTTACCGGTTGCACAGCAATGAATCCAACTGTTCATATTGTCGATGATGATGAGGCGATCCGGGACTCGCTCGGCTGGCTTCTGCAATCCCGCGGGATTCCGTGTCTCGATTTTCCTTCCGCGGAAGCGTTTCTTGAAATGTGGAGCCCGCAGCGGACAGGTTGCATCCTGCTCGACATTCGCATGGATGGTATGAGCGGTAATGCCCTGTTCGACTTGTTGCGCGAGCGTGGCTGTACCATGCCGGTGATTTTTCTGACCGGGCATGGCGACGTGCCGCTTGCTGTCGCAGCGCTCAAGCATGGCGCCTTCGACTTTGTGGAAAAGCCATGCAACGACAACCAGTTGGTCGATCGTGTCGTTGAGGCACTCAAGCATGATGAAATGCTTCGTCTCGCGGCGGCTTCTGCCGAATCGATCAACAACCGACTGAGTCAGCTGTCCATGCGTGAACGGCAGGTCATGGAACGGGTGCTCGCCGGCAAGCTGAACAAGGTGATTGCCGATGAGTTGCATGTCAGCATGCGTACCGTGGAAGTGCACCGCTCGAGCCTGTTCGAGAAAATGGGGGTCAAGACCGCCGTGGAATTGGCCCAGGTGTTGGCCGGCACACCCGCCAAGCCGGGCGGCTGATCGCGGAGCTGGCGGTCGTCTGGGTTAGAATCCAGCGTTTTCGGAATTCACGCTGACATGGAATATCTGGCCGCCTTCATCGACATCGTGCTGCACCTGGACACGTATCTCGTCGTCCTTGTGCAGCAATACGGCGTGTGGATCTACGCCATCCTCTTCGCCATCATTTTCAGCGAGACCGGTTTTGTCGTCACGCCCTTCCTGCCAGGCGACTCGCTGCTGTTCGTGGCGGGCGCCGTGGCCGCCGTCGGTGGCATGAACATCGTCATCCTGCTGGCGTTGCTGGTCGTTGCCGCCGCCAGCGGCAACATGCTGAACTATCACATCGGACGCTACATTGGTCCGCGCGTCTTCAAGTGGGAGAATTCGCTGTTCTTCAACACTGCGGCGCTGCAGAAGACCGAGGCGTTCTATGAGAAGCACGGGGGCAAGACGCTGGTGATATCGAGGTTTCTGCCCTTATTTCGTACTTTTGCGCCTTTCGTGGCCGGTGTCGGCAAGATGGATTACCTGCGGTTCTGTTTTTTCAACCTGATCGGCGCTGGTCTGTGGGTCATCTCGCTGTTGCTGGCGGGGTATTTTTTTGGCAACCTGCCGTGGGTCAAGCAGAACCTGTCGTTCGTGATTGTCGGGATTGTTCTCATTTCGTTGCTGCCGGCCTTTGCTGGCTGGCTCAGGCACCGGAAGGGCTAGGCGGTGAGCGGCCGAAGCCATGCCCTGTCATTGGTGCTGACGGTTTTGCTGACGGCCTG
>CAYUYI010000291.1:0-3593 GCA_964448995.1 uncultured Propionivibrio sp.
CGATGTCACGGATCGGGTCGACGCTGCCGGAGACGTGGATCACGTTGTCGTCGGCAAAGCAGCGCACCACGTGCAGGATCGCGTCGGTCTCGCGAATATTGGCGAGAAACTGGTTCCCCAGCCCTTCCCCCTTGGACGCACCAGCGACCAGTCCGGCGATATCAACAAACTCGGTCACCGCTGGCACCACACGTTGCGGCTTGACGATCGCCGAGAGCTGTGCCAGCCGTTTATCCGGAACCTCGACCACGCCCACTGAGGGATCGATTGTGCAGAAAGGATAGTTTTCCGCCGCCACGCCGGCTTTGGTCAGCGCATTGAAGAGGGTGGACTTGCCAACATTGGGCAAACCGACAATTCCGCATTTGAGACTCATGATGGTTTCCTGTCTTTGCTTTGATTGGCCGAATTAGGCGGCCTTGGTATGCAGTACCCGCTGCGCAGCTTCGTAGTCGCCGGCAGCAAGTTTCGGCCAGGCATTGAGGCAGCGCGTCAGCGCCGTGTCGATCTGTTCCTGCTCTTCCTTGCGCGGCGCCTTGAGCACGTAGTTGATGACCTCGTTACGGTCGCCGGGGTGACCGATGCCGATGCGCAGACGCCAAAAATCCGGCACGGTCAGATGCGCCTGGATGTCCTTGAGACCGTTGTGCCCACCGTTACCGCCGCCCTGTTTGAGCCGAATGCCCCCCGGTTGCAGATCGAGTTCATCGTGCACAACGAGAATTTCGTCAGGCAATATCTTGTAGAAACGAGCCAATGCAACAACCGCCTGGCCAGAACGGTTCATGAACGTCGTTGGTTTGAGCAGCCAACGATCGCCATCGCGCCCAACCTGACCGTGGAACTTGCCCTGCGGTGTCATTGTGACTTTCAAATCACGCGCCAAGGCATCAACGAACCAGAAACCGAGGTTGTGGCGATTGTCTTCGTAGCCGGCCCCCGGATTCCCGAGGCCGACAATCAGGCGCGGCGGCGTCATGTCATTCGCTCTGCACAAACGAAAAGCCGCCGCAGGTAGAACCCGTACGGCGGCTTGTCATTCAGACGTAAACGATCAAGCGGCAGGCGCAGCTTCGCCCGCTTCACCTTCGGCAGCGGCCGCTGCCTTCTTGACCGTAACCGCAACGACGACCGGATCGTCGCTGCCGTGCATGACCGGCTTGACGCCCTTCGGGAAGGTCAGTTGGGAGACGTGCAGCGTCTGACCGGCAGCCAGCTCCTTCAGATCGACTTCGATGAAGGCCGGCAGATCCTGTGGCAGGCAGGCCACGTCGATTTCGTTCATGGCGTGCGACACCACGCCACCGCCCAGCTTGACGCCGGGCGCCTGGTCGGCATTCACGAAATGCAGCGGCACTTTCTGGTGGATAGCATGCGTGGCGTCGACACGCTGAAAGTCGACGTGCAACACCAGCGGCTTGTACGGATGCATCTGCGTATCGCGCAACACGACGGTCTGGACACTGCCGTCCAGCTTCAACGAGATGATCGAAGAGTGGAAGGCTTCCTTGCGCAGGGCGAGCAGCAGATCGTTGTGGGGCAGCTCGACCATCACCGCCTCGGCGGCGCCCCCGTAGATGATGCCCGGTACCTTGTCGGCACGACGCAGGCGGCGGCTCGCTCCGGACCCCTGCAGTGTGCGCTTGCTTGCATTAAGTTCAAATTGCATGACAGCTCCTGAAAAACAAAAACCCTGTCCGCGACCAGACAGGGGGTTGATGAAAACTTATTCGATGAACAATGAGGACACCGATTCCTCGTTGTTGATGCGGCGGATCGTCTCCGCCAGTACGTCGGCCACCGACAGTTGACGGATGCGCGGCGATGCCTGCGCTTCCTCGGTCAGCGGGATGGTATCGGTCACCACCAGTTCATCAAGGTCGGAATCGTTGATGCGGCTGACCGCCGGGCCGGACAGCACGGCGTGCACGCAGTAGGCCAGCACCTTCTTGGCGCCGTGCGCCTTGAGCGCGGAAGCGGCCTTGCACAAAGTGCCGGCGGTATCGACGATATCGTCCATCAGCACACAGGTACGGCCCTTGACATCACCGATGATATTCATGACTTCGGAGACATTTGCCTTCGGACGGCGCTTGTCGATGATCGCCAGATCGCACTCCAGACGCTTGGCCAAGGCACGAGCCCGCACCACGCCGCCAACGTCGGGCGACACCACCATCAATCCTTGAATATTTTTCTTCCAGACATCCGCAAGCATGATCGGCAACGAATAGATGTTGTCGACCGGAATGTTGAAAAAGCCTTGAATCTGCTCGGCGTGCAGGTCCATCGTCAACACGCGGCAAACACCGGCTGCTTCGAGCAGATCCGCCACCAGCTTGGCGGCGATCGGTACACGCGCCGAGCGCACGCGGCGATCCTGACGTGAATAACCGAAGTAAGGAATAACTGCCGTGATACGTGCCGCTGAAGCGCGGGTCAACGCATCGACCATGATCAGCAATTCCATCAGATTTTCGTTCGATGGAGCGCAAGTCGGCTGCAGGATGAAAACGTCCTTGCCGCGCACGTGCTCCTGAATCTCGACACTGACTTCGCCATCGGAAAACCGCCCGACATTGGCTCGCCCGAGGGAAATACTGAGACGACGAGCAACTTCGGTAGCCAATTTCGGATTGGCGTTACCGGTAAAGACCATCAGGCTATCGTAGGCCATAATGCAGATCCCGTAGCGCCGACGATCGGGCGCCATCAAATGAAAACACGGGCAGGTACGCAACCTGCCCGGTATCTGGAATGCGAATGGCTGGGGAAGAAGGATTCGAACCTTCGAATGCCGGAATCAAAATCCGGTGCCTTGACCAACTTGGCGACTCCCCAGCTGCGCTCGTCGGCAGGCTTGCCTAGCGAGCGAGGCGCGGATTATACCGGGGTTTCCGAAAAAAAACCAGCCCCGGAAAATCCGTTTACAACCGGGCAGTCAGAATGGCTGACATCTGCGCCCGATTCAGCGTCACGGGACTATTCTTGCCGTTCGATTTATCAAGGATGCGCGGCAAGTCATCGACCGTCATGCCGTAGCGACTGAGACGCGGCATCTGAAAACGCTCGACCCAGCCCTCCAGCGTCGCCACCAGCGACAGGCAATCCTCGCGCATGGAATGCGCGGAACGCCCCGACAGCAGCGCCCCGGCCCGGCCAAACTTCTCCAGTGCGACATGCTGCCGCGCTGCATCTTCGAACAACACTTCGATCGTCCGCCGCGTCACTTCGCCCAACAGGGTGCCGCATACCTCCCCGTGCGGCATGGCACAGCGCCCGCCGATCGGCCCGGCAAAACCATGCACCAATCCCAGGCCGGCGTTGGCCAGCGCGATGCCGGACAGCAACGCCGCGTAGGCCATGTGGCTTCGCGCCTCCAGATCGTCAGCCCCGGCCTCGCAGGCACGCACGAATCCGGAAGCGACAGACTGCAGACCACTCAGCGCCAACGCGTCGGTCATCGGCGAGGCCTTGGTCGACACGTAGGCTTCCAGCAACTGCGTCAGTGCATCGAGCCCGCAGGCGGCGGTCACACTCGGCGGGCAGCCGAGCATCAACTGCGGATCGACCAGCGCCATATCCGGCATGAA
>CAYUYI010000292.1:0-3592 GCA_964448995.1 uncultured Propionivibrio sp.
ACCGGCTTCAGCGCGGATTCGGGTTTTGCATGCGCGAGAATCTTGCCATCGCGGGTTGCCAGAAAGGCAAAGCCGTTTCCGCGCAGGTCGATCGCCTTGACGAGCGCGATGATTTCTTCGAGCGAGATGTCGCCGCCAACCACAGCAGCCGCACCGCCCACCTCAAACTGCCTGGCCACGGTGATACCGAGCTTTTTGGTACTGGCAAAGATGTACGGTGCGCTCACGACCGATTCTTTGGTCGCTGCAGCCAGCTTGTACCACGGGCGCGCGGTTGGATCGTAGCCCTCGGGCGGTTTCTTGTCGGCCAAGTGATAGATCATCCGTTTGTCGGCATAGCCGGCGAAGGTCTGCTCGTATTTACCGGCTTCCTTGCCCAACACCAGCGCCGGAATCGGACTGCCCGGATGAGCCAGGCCGTTGGCCGCCGCGTCGATCGCGTCGCGTCGCTGCGCCAACCAGCGCGACAAGGCTTCGCGGTTGCCTCGGATCGCGCTATCAATTTCCTTATCGACCCCGACCACGATTTCGGTGCGCATCTGCCAGTAGGACAGACCCGACAGCAACGCCACCGCTGCCACCAGCAACACCGCAACAAAAACCAGCAAGCGTTGTTTTAGCGACATATCCTTTTCTCCTCGATTTGATTCGTATTTAACCCGCACCGCAGTTCATGCACAGAAGCAGCGTCTCTTATGGATGATATCCCACGGAACAGGATTTCGCGACCGGCGCGAACCGTTCGCCCAAGAAAAACGGGAGCCATCGTGGCTCCCGCGGGTGTTCAATTCGACCTACCCGATCAAACACGCTCGACTGCGTGCTCCTCATCGTCGTCCAGCACCGACCCGGCGGCCGGCATCGCTTCCGCAGCGTTGACCGGCCGGTTACGCCACCAGCCGTAACCGACTACACCAACGGTCAGCAGAATCGCGAGATACGGGGTACCGTGGAAGATGCCCGGCAGATACGGCTGCATCGCCTGATCCGATTCCATCATTTCACCCGCCGTGTAGGCAATCAGGCCGGCACCGATGTAGACGATGACCGAATAGCGCGCGATCAATTTCATGATGATCGTGCTGCCGAAAACAATCAGCGGAATCGACAGGACGAGACCGGTAATCAGCAGCGCCCAATCGCCCTTGGCGATGCCGGCGATGGCCAGCGTGTTGTCGAGACTCATGACAACGTCGGCCACCAGAATCGTTTTCACGGCGGAAAGCAGATTATCCTGCGCCGCATGCGACTCGCCCTCGCCGTGCTCGTCCTCGATCAGCAGCTTGAGGGCAATCCAGACCAGCAAAAGTGCGCCAAAAAACTGCAGGAACGGAATCTTCAGCAGGGCAACGGCAATGATCGTCAGGATGACCCGCAACACGATGGCACCACCACTTCCCCAAAGCACCGCCTTTTTTTGCTGATGCACGGGGAGATTGCGGGCAGCCAGCGCAATGACGACAGCATTGTCTCCGGAGAGCACAATGTTCACCATCATGATCTGCATCAGGGCAATCAGAAAATCCATTCAGTTATCTCCTCGATTCAAAGAAGCAGCAATCCGGGGAAAAGGCAAAGACACGGACACAGATTGTTTTTTCACAATCCGGTAAAAGCATCCGCAAGGTGATAAATACAATTCGACGGGAACGAATCCTAGAGGGGAGACGCCACTCCAACAAGTCGATTTTTCAACACAACACATCGACTTTTTCGAACCCTGAAAACAGCGTGATCGGAATGGAAAAAAGCCGGCGTTCGAATCAAAAGAACACCGGCCTCGATCACGATGACGGGCAGCCGGGCAACCTCAGCACCAGCGCAGCATTGCGTAGTTCTTCTTGCCGCGCCGCAACAGCGTGAAGCGGCCGAACAGCCGCTCGCCATCATCGAACTGGTGATCGATGGCTTCGATCTTGGTGCCATTGACCGTCACGCTGCCGCTTTGCAGAAAGCCACGTGCCTCGCTCTTCGACTTGGCGAGTCCCGCCGCCACCAGTGCGTCGATCAAGCCGGTGACCGACTTCTCCAACGCCACGCCCGGGACGCCGTCCTGCGCCAGTTGTTCAAAATCGGATTCGGTCAGCGCATCAAGGCTGCCCGAGAACAGGCTGTGTGAAATGCGCTGTGCCGCTTCCAGCGCCGCTTGGCCGTGCACCAGGGCGGTCGCCTGTTCGGCAAGAATGCGCTGCGCCTGCGGCTTTTGACCGCTGGTCTTGTCGGCGGCCTCGATGGCATCAATTTCTTCGACCGAGAGGAATGTAAAGAAGCGCATGAAGCGGTAAACGTCGGCATCGGCCGTATTCAGCCAAAACTGATAGAACGCGTACGGCGAGGTCTTCTTCGGATCGAGCCAGACCGCGCCTGATTCGGTCTTGCCGAACTTGGTGCCATCCGATTTGGTGATCAGCGGTACGGTCAACCCGTAGGCCTGTTGCTGATGCAGGCGACGCGTCAGGTCGGTCCCGGCGACGATATTGCCCCACTGGTCAGAACCGCCGACCTGCAGGATGCAGCCGTGACGCTTGTAGAGTTCGGCAAAGTCGTAACCCTGCAGCAAGCTGTAGGAAAATTCGGTGTAGGAAATCCCCTGATCCTCGCGCACCAGACGCTGCTGCACCGATTCTTTCTTGATCATGGCATTGACCGAGAAGTGCTTGCCAATGTCGCGCAGGAATTCAAGGCAGTTCATGCTGCCGAACCAGTCGTAATTATTGGCCATCACGGCCGCGTTCGGGCCGTCGAAGTCGAGGAAGGGCGCCACCTGGTCGCGGATTTTGCCGACCCAGCTGGCGATGACCTCCGGCGTATTGAGCTTGCGCTCGGTCGCCTTGAAGCTGGGATCGCCGATCATGCCCGTGGCGCCGCCGACCAGCGCGATCGGCTTGTGCCCAGCCTGCTGGAAACGTCTGAGGACCAGCACCGGGACCAGATGCCCGAGGTGCAGGCTGTCAGCCGTCGGATCGAAGCCGCAATACAGCGTCACCGATTCCTTCGCGAGCAGCTCGTCGAGCGCCTTGGCATCGGTCACCTGGGCGATCAGACCACGGGCGTGCAGATCCTGGATCAGGGCAGACTGGTACATGGGATTTTCTCCGTGATTCAACATTCGGGGCAATGAAAACTCGCAATTTTAGCATGCGGCACAAGGGGTTCCGCGCCAGGGAAGCCCGGGTTTTTGCCAGCATCAGACCGATCAGACGACTGTCAGCCCGCGAGAGGAAAATTGCCGGCGTACCTCAAGGAGGGATTCCGTCGTCGGCGGTTCGGTTGCGGCAAGCTCGTAGCGCATGCGCAACTCCTGCCACTTGAACTCGCCCAGTTTGTGAAACGGGGCCACTTCGACCCGCTCCACCATTTTCAGGGACGCCGCGAAATCGGCCAGTCCCTCGACGTTGGACGGCGCATCGGTCAATCCGGGAACCAGGACGAAACGAATCCACATCTTGCGCCCCAGGCTTTCGAGGCGCCGGGCAAAGTCGAGTGTTGGCTGCAGATCAACACCGCACACGCGCCGATAGGTTTCCGGCTCGAAGGACTTGATATCGAGCAACACCAGATCGATATCGGCGAGTTGATCGTCACTGATCTT
>CAYUYI010000293.1:0-3590 GCA_964448995.1 uncultured Propionivibrio sp.
TGTCCAAGGCGGCGGAAACGAAACCGAAGCCGCAGAAAACGGCAGCGACACCGGCAACGCCTGCGGCGAAAAAATCTGGAGAGGTTAAGGCTGCGACCAAGAAGGTGGTGACGCGCGCCTCGATTATCGGTGAGGAACAGCAACGCCTGCGTGCAGAGGAAGAGCGGCGCAAGGCCGAGTTGCGCGCCCGCCAGGAGGCCGAGTTTTTAGAAAAGCAACAGCGTGCGGCCGAGTTGGTGCGCCTGAAGCAAGATGCCGAAGAAAAGGCGGTGGCGGCACGTGCCGCAGAAGCGGCGAAGCAGGCTGCTGCGAAAAATGTGGCCAATCGTCCAGCGGAAGACAAAACATTGCACAAACCCGCCGGCAAGCCTGGTGTCGCCGACAAGAAGGGCGATGGCAAGAAGGCTGTTGGTGACAAGAAAGGGCCGTGGAAGGACGAGGGTAGCGGCAAGCGCCAAGGGCTGAAGACGCGGGGCGCGCAGGGCGGTACCGGCTGGCGCGATGGCAAGTCGGGCAAGCGTGGTGGCCGTGGTCATGATGCCGACGAAATGCATGGCTTCCAGCAGCCGACCGAAGCCGTGGTGCATGACGTGCATGTGCCGGAGACCATTTCGGTCTCGGACTTGGCTCACAAGATGGCCGTGAAAGCGACTGAAGTCATCAAGACGTTGATGAAAATGGGGTCGATGGTCACCATCAATCAGGTGCTCGACCAGGAAACGGCGATGATTCTCGTCGAGGAAATGGGGCACCGTGCTTTTGCTGCCAAGCTCGACGATCCAGACGCCTTCCTTAGTGAAGCCGAACATAAGGATGCGCCGCAGTTGTCGCGCGCGCCCGTGGTGACCGTCATGGGCCACGTCGATCACGGCAAAACCTCTCTGCTTGACTATATCCGCCGGACGCGGGTTGCCTCTGGTGAAGCGGGCGGCATTACGCAGCATATCGGTGCCTATCACGTCGAAACCGCGCGTGGCATGGTCACTTTCCTCGATACGCCGGGCCATGAAGCCTTTACGGCGATGCGGGCGCGTGGGGCCAAAGCGACCGATATCGTCATTCTGGTGGTCGCAGCTGATGATGGTGTGATGCCGCAGACACGCGAAGCGATTCACCATGCGAAGGCGGCTGGCGTGCCGATCGTCGTCGCAGTCAACAAGATCGACAAGCCTGAAGCCAACCCTGACCGGGTCAAGCAGGAACTGGTGGCCGAGCAGGTCGTTCCTGAAGAATATGGCGGTGAATCACCGTTTATCTCGGTTTCGGCCAAGACCGGGCAGGGCATTGATGAACTGCTCGAAAACGTGCTGTTGCAGGCCGAAGTGCTTGAGTTGAAAGCGCCGACCGAGACACCAGCGACGGGCCTGATCATCGAAGCTCGCCTTGACAAAGGGCGGGGTCCGGTGGCGACAATGCTGGTGCAATCCGGCACGTTACGTCAGGGCGATGTGCTGCTGGCAGGGCAAGTGTTTGGCCGAATTCGTGCCATGCTTGACGAAAATGGCGACACGATCAAGGAAGCGGGGCCCTCAATTCCCGTTGAGATTCTGGGACTTTCCGATGTTCCGGCTGCCGGCCAGGATGCTGTCGTGCTGGCTGACGAGCGCAAGGCGCGCGAAATTGCGTTGTTCCGCCAAGGCAAGTTCCGCGACGTCAAACTGGCCAAGCAACAGGCGGCCAACCTCGAGAATCTGCTCGAGCAGATGGGTGAGGCGGAGGTCAAGACGCTGGCCCTGATCATCAAGGCCGACGTGCAAGGTTCTCAAGAAGCACTGGTGCATTCATTGCAGAAATTGACGACCGACGAGGTCAAGGTGAACGTCATTCACTCGGCGGTTGGTGGTATCAGCGAGTCTGACGTGAACCTCGCTCAGGCTTCAAAGGCCGTGATTATTGGCTTCAATACCCGCGCCGATGCCGGGGCGCGCAAGACCGCAGAGAATCTCGGTATCCAGATTCGTTACTACAACATCATTTATGATGCGGTGGATGACGTGAAAGCAGCCTTGTCGGGCATGCTGGCGCCGGAAAAACGTGAAGAAGTCACAGGCCTTGTCGAAATCCGCCAAGTGTTCCGTGCCAGCAAGATTGGCACGATCGCCGGCTGCTATGTGCTCGAAGGCGTGGTCAAGCGTTCGTCGCGTGCCCGTCTGTTGCGGGACAACGTGGTCGTCTGGGAAGGAGAGCTCGAATCGCTCAAGCGCTTCAAGGACGATGTCAAGGAAGTGCGTGGCGGGTTTGAATGTGGTCTTTCGCTCAGGAATTACGCCAACTATGAAGAAGGCGATCAGCTTGAAGTGTTTGACGTAACCGAAGTTGCCAGGACACTGTAAGTGGCTGGACACAAGAGCTTTTCCCGCAAGGACCGGGTTTCCGAGCAGATTCGTCGCGAAATCGCGGAGTTGGTGCGCGTGGAAGTGAAGGACCCGCGCGTGGGCATGGTCAGCATCACTGATGTCGAAGTAACGCCCGACTATGCACACGCCAAGGTCTTCTTCAGCACACTTGCCGGCAGTCAAACCGTCGACGCAGTGCTGGAGGGGTTGCAGAAGGCATCGGGCTTTCTGCGTCGGGAACTGGGCAAGCGCATTCGCATCCATACGACGCCGCAATTGCATTTCGTCTTCGATCAGTCGCTTGAACGCGGTGCGGATTTGTCAAAACTCATCGAGCAGGCGGTATCGATTTCCGCCGCGGGTGAGTCTGATAAGACGTCGGAAGACCGCTGATTCCGTGAGTCAACAAGCTTCAAGGCGCGTCTGGAAGCGCGTCGACGGTGTGTTGCTTCTGGATAAACCCGTGGGAATGTCCTCCAATGCGGCCTTGCAAAAAGCCCGGCGCTTATTCTCGGCGGCCAAGGCAGGGCATACCGGCACGCTCGATCCGCTCGCGACAGGTTTGCTGCCCTTATGTTTCGGTGAGGCGACCAAATTTTCTGCCGATTTGCTCGAGGCCGATAAAGTCTATGAGGCCGGCATTTTGTTCGGGGTGACGACTGAAACGGGTGATGCGGAAGGAGATGTCCTCGAACGCCGGGATGTACGGTTTTGCGCGAGCGAACTGGTCGCTGCGCTGGCGAAATTTCGTGGCGTGATCACTCAGATTCCGCCGATGTATTCAGCGTTGAAGCGCGATGGCCGTCCTTTGTATGAACTCGCTCGCCAAGGTGTCGCGGTCGAGCGAGCGCCGCGTCAGGTGACAATCCAAGAACTGCAGTTGCTGGAATGGTCGGGCGAATATTGTCGGTTGCGCGTGACCTGCAGCAAGGGGACCTACATCCGGACGCTGGCCGAGGATATTGGCGCTATGCTGGGATGTGGTGCGCACCTCGTCGCATTGCGGCGTGTTGGCGTGGGCGAGTTGTGCGTTGCCGATGCGGTGTCTCTGGAGTTGCTCGAGACGCTCGATGAACCGGACCGTTTCGGACGGCTGTTTCCCGTCGATGCTTTATTGCGCTCATTACCCCCCGTTTTTCTGAATGATGGTCTCGCCCAGCGCTTCTCGCATGGCAATCCCGTTGGCGTTCTGGAGGAGCGTCAAGGCGAGCCAGGAAAATACCGTGTTTATGCGGGAGAGCGTTTGCTCGGCCT
>CAYUYI010000294.1:0-3542 GCA_964448995.1 uncultured Propionivibrio sp.
GCGGCATAGGCGTCCGGCACCTCCAGCGCGATGTGGCCAAAGCCGTTGCCAAGTTCGTAGGCGCTCGTATCCCAGTTGAAGGTCAGCTCGATGACCGCGCCTTGGCTTTCCTCTCCGTAGCCGACGAAAGCCAGTGTAAACCGACCCTCGGGATAGTCCGTCCGGCGCAGGACGCGCATGCCCAGAACTTCGGTGTAGAAGGCGAGCGAGCGGTCAAGGTCACCGACACGGATCATGGTGTGCAGAATTCTCATGGCAATCTCTCCGGCAAAATGAAAGCCATGATTTTACTTGTTTCGCAGGGGCGATTTCCTCGTGTCAACCTTTCTCAAGCCACTTGAGAATTCTTGCATAGAGCGCATCCGCGTTGAATGGTTTGCCGAGGTGGTCGTTCATGCCGGCGTCAAAGCATTGCTGACGGTCTTCTTCAAAAGCGTTGGCGGTCATGGCGAGAATGACCGCATGACCGGATTTTCCGGGCAGCTTGCGGATCGTCCGGGTGGCTTCGATACCGCCCATTTCCGGCATCTGCATGTCCATCAGGATCAAGGGGTAGTCATGGAGGCTGGCGAGACGAACCGCCTCGAAACCGTTGTGTGCCGTGTCGACGGATAGCCCGGCGAGACGCAGTAGCTCGGTGGCAATTTCCCGGCAAGTGGGGTCGTCCTCGACCAGCAGGACGCGCTGGCCGCCAAACCGTGACCGAAGCGTGTCTTCGATTCGGCTCTCCGTTGTCCCGGCCGCAGACCCTTCCGGCGGGTTTTCCGGTTTGCACAGGCGGAAAGTCGCCCAAAAATTGCTACCCCGCCCGGGTTGGCTATCGACACCAACGTCGCCGCCCATGCTGAGCGCCAGATGCCGGCTGATGACAAGGCCGAGGCCGGTGCCGCCGAAGCGGCGGGTCGTCGATCCGTCCGCTTGGACGAATGCCTGGAAGATACGGTGCTGCTGTTCGGCAGAGAGACCAATTCCGGTATCCTGGACTTCGAGGCGTAGCAGCGAACTGTGCTCGTCCTCCGTCTCGACGCTGAGCCTGACCCAGATGTCTCCGCGCTCCGAGAACTTGACGGCATTGCTGACGTAATTGATGAGAATCTGCGAAACGCGCAAAGAATCCCCGACCAGCCGCGGCGGAACGGCAGGGTGAATGGTCCGGTGAATCTGAAGACCTTTGGCATTGGCGCGATCGCCGATCATCGCCAGCGTGTTGGCGACGATGGTCGCCGGTGAAAATTCCTTGGCTTCGAGACTCAGTTGTCCGGCCTCGATCTTGGACAGGTCGAGGATGTTGTTAATGATCCCCAGCAGATGCTGCGCCGCATCCATGATCTTGAGCACCTTGGTCTGCGCGGGGTTGTTGACGAGATCACGTTGCAACAAGTGGCCGAAGCCGATGATGGCGTTCATCGGCGTACGAATTTCGTGGCTCATGTTGGCGAGGAACATACTCTTGGCGCGGTTGGCGGTTTCGGCCGCATCCCGGGCTTCGGCCAATTCGGCGGTACGTTCCTCGACGAGGGCCTCCAGGTGGTCACGGTATTGCTCGAGTTCGGCCTCCATCTTCTTGCGCTCGCTGATGTCGATGTCGACACAGAACAGCTCCGGCGCCTTGCCGGGAACGGCCACGACCGCGTGGCTGGAGATCAGGCTGACACGCGAACCATCCTTGCGCATCAGCGAGAGTTCCTCGCTGGGCATGGGTTGGCCGGTGGCCATCATGGTGTTGACGGCCTGGCGGACTGCCGCGCGCATTTCCGGGGGGATGATGAGGTCGGTGAATTTTCGGCCAATCGCTTCCTCGGCCGAATAGCCGTAAAGCTGTTCCGATGCGCTATTCCAGTAATGCGTCACAAGATCCGGGCCATAACCTTGCACCGCTACCGAGGGGATTTCGCCAAACAGCTTGCGGAAACGCAGTTCGCTTTCCTGCAAGGCAACCGCAGCCAGTTCCCGCTCGGTGACATCCAGGCAGAAACCGATGTAACCGACAAAATTGCCTTGCGTGTCGTACCGCGGCGCGCCGTCATCCTGAATCCAGCGATACTGGCCGTCGTGACGGCGCAGGCGGTAATCCATGCTGAATTTTTCACGGCGGGCAAAGGCGTGCTCATAGATGTCGACGCAGCGCGTCCGGTCGTCCGGGTGAACGCCTTCGACCCAGCCATTGCCAGCTTCCTGTTCGAACGAGCGGCCGGTGAAATTAAACCAGACCTGATTGAAATAGTTGCACAGGCCGTCGGTTCCGGATGTCCAGATCAGTGCTTGGCCGGAATTTGCCAGCGTACGATATTGCTGTTCGCTCTCGATCAACTCGTCCTTGGCGCGACGGCTTTCGAAAACCAGTCGGTTGATGTGCAGCAGGACGATGCTGAAGACTGCCAGATTGCCGAGCATGCCGAGCGAGATCACGAAGAAGGCCGTCTTGCGCACGTAATCCGATTTTCGGTGCAATTCGGACATGACGTGGCGGTGCTCGCTTTCAGTCTGGTCGAAGCTGAGTTTCAGTCGAGCCAGGAGTGTATTGCCGTGGCGGATGGCGATGCGGAGTTCGGCAGGCGTCAATCCTTTTCGGCTCAGACCGAGAACCCGTGACGACCAGTCGAGGATATCGTCGGTGCGGGTCACGATCGGCAGATAAAGCCAGGACTCGCTTTCACCATGCGATGAACGGTACTGATCGAACTCATTGAGCCGCATACGGGTGCGGTCACTGTTGATCAGTGCGGTGTTCAGAATGTTCATGTCATCGGTCAACAGGAAGCCGAGTACCAATCCATGTTGTTGCGAGGCCATGGCCAAGGTGTCCGCCGCCTTTGCGTACAGGCCCTCGCTGTCGGACATCTGGCGATCGATGGCGGAAACCTGATATTGCGTGCGGAGTGCCGTCAGGAAAATGACGATCAACACCACCAGCCCGCCAATGAATCCGGTGGTCGCACGTTTGCCGATCTCCCACGAGAAGGCCCGCTGGGTGCTGGCGACGAGGAAGGTGGCAATGCCCAGCACGATGAACAACAGCGCCGTATCTCCGGCCATGATCGGCAATCCGATCCAGCCGAGCAACCCCAGCGTGGGCGAGAGATAGGCACCGAGAGAGGTCGTTGCCACCGACAGCAGAATCAGGGCCAGGAAGGCAGCGGCAAGTACCGAGCGTCGGCTCTGTTGCCGTCGAGCGTTCAGCATCAGCGTGCTGGCGAGCAGGATGTGGCAGACGGCCGTTTCCAGTGCCATTCGGTACGGATGGGTGGTCGCTTCGGGATCGGTCGGAAAGGAAACCAGGATGGTGTCGATGCCGAGGTTCGTTCCGGTCGCATACTCGGCCACGGTTGCCAGCGCAATCGCTGCGGGCAACACGGCCAAGCCGCTTGCGGCATGCCATAACCTTGACGGTGTGCCTCGGCGCAACACGGAGGCAGCGGCGTCGGGGATGAGCGGAAAGGCCATGGCCAGGCCGTTGATGATGAAGCAGAGTGCGGTGTTGGGCTTCATCGGGACCCAACCGTTCAGAATCCCTTTCAGCATCGGCAGGTCAAGCACATAAC
>CAYUYI010000295.1:0-3541 GCA_964448995.1 uncultured Propionivibrio sp.
AACGACCATAGGATTAATTCCGAACTGAGAAAAAGAGCGAGATTATAACAAGAAAGCACGAAAAAACAAGATCGTAATTCACCGCCCAAAGCTACTGCCCGCCACCTTGCCAGCCCCTTTCTTGTGAATTAAGTCACATTTATCCCCTGATTGCCCGGCTATACTTAGAAAGGGGAATTTTAACCGCTTATCATTGATGACTGCCTCAAACACACCCATTGGCGACCCTGTTCTGACTGCCTCGTTGCAAGCGGAAGGGATGGTTTTTCGTGACCAAGCAAGGATTCCCGAGTTCAATCTTCCCGAGGAACCGGAACTGCTGCAAACTCGGCTGGACGAACTCCGCGCATCGCGCCTTCCCGTCGAGGAGCGACTTCCCGAACTCGAACGGATTTTCTTCCGAACCAAGACGGCGGTCGAAAAACGTCTGCCGGTTTTGGCCGCCTCATCCTTCCCCATCCACCGCAAGAACCGACAACTGGTGCGCAGCCTGCACCGCTTGCTGAGTTCCTTGGTGGACGACCAACTCATCTTGCTGAAAGAGGTCGAAGCGCGCGAACCCAGACACATCCTACTCCCAACGGAACTCATCCTTTGGCGCACCCTGCAGTTGCTTGCGTGGCACCTGCTGATCAGCGACTTGGCAGCAGCCCCGCCCAGCGTAGGCGTTTGGCAACAACTTCATCACACCTACGCTCAGGCACTGGAACAGGACGTCGCCCAAAAGATACCGAAAGGCGCGTCAATCAGCCTGCAACATCTCTACTACGCCGCCGTTTTGCTTGGCTGCGCGCAACCGGCTTCGTTCAGTTCCCGTGAAATCGGCTTTGTCGCTGACTATCTCGAATCGTTCGCCGATCAGACAGATCCGGGAAACGACACAACACCCGAATCTCCAGCGGCTTTTTGGATCGACACAACGCGAGACGCGCCGGCCATCGCCTGTTCTCGCAAGTCACCGCCCCCCGACACCGTCATTCACTATTTCTGTTGCGACCGGATTGCCGAACTCTTGCGTAACCAACTCGATTCCCTGGAACAGGGAATGCAGCCAAGTCAGATTGGTCTACCCGAGTTCGCTGGCACGCCGCCCGGACGTGGCGTGATGCGACGGCTAATCAGCCACTGGGGAGATCCTGGAAAACGACGCTTTCCGCGCCGGCGACAGAACTACCGCGCTGCGCTTTGCACCGGACTGGGCAACCTATGGCAAATGTTTCACGCCAAGGAATCACTTCCAGTCGATACATCCAGTTGGATGATCATCAACGAAAGCCCCGATGGTTACGCTGTCATGCACGTTTCGGGCAAAACCGGCCCGATCACGGTTGGCGACGTCACTGCGATTCGGACAGAAACGGGTGACAACTGGCAAATCTGCCTTGTTCGCTGGGCACTTTCCGAAAACCAGGAACATTTCGAGCTGGGATTGCAGATCATTGCTACCCGGGCCATTCCCGCCATTCTCGCAGCACCGGCGACCGCCTCAACCCCGGAACCACTTTCCGTGCTCGTCTTGCCAGAAATCCCGTCCTTAAGGGCGGCCGAAATGCTGGTGGTTCCCACCGGCACGCTCGACAATCAAACCAGAAACCTGATTTTGATGCTTGAGAAGGAAAACCTGGAGATCAGGGAGGTACGCAGTACAGGGCTGAACGAGCAGAACGGTCAGATTGAGGTTTTTACGATCGAACCGGAGTCACCCCCGGCCTGACCCCCTGAATTCGGGCAATGTCGCCGCCACCAAAGCCCCCAACAACACGACAGCCCAAGACAGGTACATCCACATCAGGAACATCGGAACCGTGGCAAAAGCACCATAAACCAAAGTCATCGAGGGAAAATTGGCAAGATAGAATTCAAAGCCTTTTTGCATCAGCGCAAACCCGGACGCAGCAAAACCGCCGGCCCAAGCGGCATCGCACCAGCCCACCCGGGCGTTGGGCACCGCATAATACAAACCAGCAAAAAAAATCGCCGCAACAACCATGCTGGCGAGCTTGAGAACGATGCCATGCAACCAGACAGGGTTGTCGATCAGTCCAAGCGAGGTTGTGACAGCCTCATAGATTGCGAGAACGACACATGTCACAATGATCGGCCAAAGCACGACCACCATCAGAGAAAGCCGTAACCTCTTCCCCCATGTCCGGTCCTTCTCGACCCGCCAAACATGGTTGAACGCTCGTTCAACACTGAGCAACAAGAATAGAATTGTCACAATCAGCGCAGCGAGCCCTGCCAGCGTGAAATGGGTGGCCTTCTGAGAAAATTCGAGAATGTGCGCGATGATCATCTCGGCACTGCGTTCCGGCAACAGACTGCGCACAACGAAATGATCGAGCCGCTCAACCATTTCGTAGAAGACCGGAAACAAGGACATAACGCCAAGGATCACAGCCACCAACGGCACCAGCGATAGCAGCGTGGTAAAAGCCAGACTGGCGCTCAACTGGTCAAAATTCTCCTCGACGAACCGACGCAGGACTCGCACGGAAAACTGGCGTGCCGAACGAAACCGCGGATACATCACAAAACTCCTTCCCAGGCCATGGCAAAACCGGGATGGTTACGCGAGTTCAGCCAGAACCGTACTGGAAGCCGACACTTTCTCGCCAATCACCACGTTGACTTTGGTATCCAGTGGCAGATAGAGGTCCACCCGGGAACCGAAGCGGATGAAGCCATAGCGCTGGCCCGCTGTCAGCCCCGCGCCAGCTTCGACATAGTTAAGAATACGACGCGCGACCAGCCCGGCAATCTGCACACAGGTTACATCTCGACCATCCATGGTTTTCAGATGCATCGCACAACGCTCGTTTTCCAGCGAAGCCTTATCCAGCGAAGCATTGAAGAAATGCCCCGGGTTATACCACTTTTGCTGCACCGTGCAGGCCACCGGCGAGCGGTTCGAGTGCACATTAAAAACATTCATGAACACGCTGACCTTCAGCGCACGCCGGTTCAGGTAAGGATCGTCGGCTTCTTCAACCACCACCACACGTCCATCGGCCGGCGCGACGATACTTTTCGGCCCGCCAGCGATAACACGCGCCGGGTCACGGAAAAATTGAAGGCAGAACAGGAAGATCAGCCAGAACGGCATGGACCAGAAACCAGTCGATGACGCCAGCACAGCCAACAACAACGAGCCTGCGAGAAACGGCCATCCCTCTCGGGCGATGATCGGATGCGGATAATTCATTTGTACCCCAATTAAGACTTTGGGCGGGTCACGAAACGACACCGCCCAAAGCAAAGGCGGGAACCAGCGCATACACGCAGTCCGCCCATTCTTCCATCATCAGTTCTTCGACTGATCCACCAGTTTGTTCTTCTTGATCCACGGCATCATGTCGCGCAACTTGGCACCAACCTTCTCGATCTGATGTTCCGCAGTCAGGCGACGGTTCGCCGTCATCGACGGGTAGTTGGTCTTGCCTTCGAGGATGAACATCTTGGCGTATTCGCCATTCTGGATCCGCTTGAGGGCGTTGCGCATGGCGTAACGCGACTCTTCGTTGATCACTTCCTTGCCGGT
>CAYUYI010000296.1:0-3538 GCA_964448995.1 uncultured Propionivibrio sp.
TGCCGGCCCCACCTGCAACGTGCCCAAGGAAAAGTGGATGAACGAGTCCGATTTCAAGGCGCAACTCACCCAGCAGGGCTACCAGATCAAGACGTTCAAGGTCAGCAAGGGCCAATGCTACGAAATCTACGGTTTCGACAAAGCCGGCAAGAAAGTGGAAATCTATTTCAACCCACAGACTGCCGCCGTTCTCGAGGCCAAGTAGTCAATTTCGCCGGCGTCGCGGGACAAACCAAGGTGTCCCGCCACCAGTTTTCCCTCGCATCCAGTGCATCAAGACCTCACCATGAATCGCTTTCCTGAGTCCTTCCCCGCCGTCGGCAACGTCATCTCCGTCCGCGCCGTTCCCGTCTGGGACCGTTTCATCCGCGTGTTCCACTGGAGCTTGGTCGCTTGCGTGATGATCAACTTCTTCGTTGTCGACGACGGTGAAATCTTGCACCAATGGCTGGGCTACACGGCCAGCATACTCGTCTGCGCACGCGTCATCTGGGGCTTCATCGGCCCGCGCCATGCCCGCTTCGCGGACTTTTTCCCGACCCCGACGCGGCTACGTACGCATCTGGCCGCGCTGCGTGCCGGCACCAGGGATCATCACGACGGGCACAACCCGGCCGGCGCTCTGGTCATGCTGGCCATGCTGGCCGTCGTGCTCGCGCTGGGGGCTACCGGTTTCCTGCAAACGACTGACGCTTTCTGGGGCGAATCCTGGCTTAAGGAACTTCACGAAGCGCTCGCCGCCACACTCATCGGCGCCGCCGGCCTGCACGCAATGGCCGCCATCGTGATGAGTCACCTCGAACGCACCAACCTGATCAAGGCGATGTTCACCGGCATCAAGGAGCGCCGGGGATAAGCAGCCGGGACGCAACCTGAAGCGAGAAACCGGGAAATACTTGTTTTTGGCATAGGCGCGAAACGCCCGTCGTTGTTGGCTCTCCGCCTTGCGTTCGGCCACAAGCCAATATCGACGGCCCTTCCGGCGCTACCCAAAAAACCATCCGCGGCACGCGGGAATCGCCTCAGTCGTCGGCCAGAAAGCGTTCCAGCAGACGATTCAGGAACCGTTGGCCATGCCGGGTTGGCGCGATACATCCTGGCGTTCGCTCGATCAGGCCGTCCTGCTCGGCCTGCCGCAGCGTGTTTTCGATGCCCTCAAGCGGCAGGCCCGTGCGCTCGGCAAACAAGGCCGTCTCGAAGCCCTGATTGAGGCGCAGGGCATTCATCATGAATTCGAAGGGCAGCTCTTCGGCCGCGACGTCGAATTCGTCCTGTACCGGCCGGCCGGCTGCCACTTGCGCCAGATACTGTTTGGGCAACTTCCAGCGCATCTGCCGCAGAATCCTGCGTCCGTCGGGCGTCGGAACCGTCAGTTTGCTATGCGCGCCGGCGCCAATGCCAAGATAGTCACCAAAGGTCCAGTAGTTGCGGTTGTGCCGGCATTGCTTGCCCGGCTGCGCAAAAGCCGAGGTTTCGTAGTGCGTGTAGCCGGCGTCGGCGAGGCGGGCTTCGATGGCTTCCTGCATGTCGGCGCAGCGGTCGGGATCGGGCAGCGCCGGCGGTGCGGCGGCGAACGCCGTATTCGGTTCGAGCGTCAGCTGGTAGCACGACAGGTGAGATGGCGCGAAAGTCAGCGCCTGCTCAAGATCGGCAAGCGCCTGCGTCATCGTCTGTTGCGGCAACCCATACATCAGGTCGAGATTGAAACTGTCAAAATGACGCGCGGCCAGTTCGATCGCCCGACAGGCCTCCTGCGCATCGTGGATGCGCCCGAGCGCCTTGAGATGTGCCGGGTTGAAACTCTGGATGCCGAGCGAAAGCCGATTGACGCCAGCGGCGCGGAAGGCGGCGAATTTGCCGGACTCGGCCGTGCCGGGATTGGCTTCAAGGGTAATTTCAGCGCCGTAAACCAACGGCAGGCGGGCGCGAATGGCGGCCAACAGCGTATCGACGGCCTCGCCGGAGAGCAGGCTGGGCGTGCCGCCGCCAAAGAAGACGCTGACGACGCGCCGCCCCCAGACCAGCGGCAGCGCCGCTTCCAAGTCGGCAATCAGCGCGGCAACGTAATCCGCTTCGGGCAAACCACCGCGTAGGCCATGCGAGTTGAAATCGCAGTACGGACATTTCTGCACGCACCACGGCACATGCACGTAGAGCGATAGCGGAACCGGAACTTCGACGGCGGCCGGTACGCTCATGCCCGCCGGGCTTGCAGGCGCGCAATCAGTTGCTGTAGCGCCAATCCGCGATGCGAGCAGCGGTTCTTTTCCACCGCGTCGAGCTCGGCGGCGGTCTTGCCGAGTTCGGGCAGCAGGAAATACGGGTCGTAGCCAAAACCGCCGCTCCCACGCGGCGTCGCGACGATTTCGCCGTGCCACTCGCCTTCGGCGATGATCGGTTGCGGATCGTCGGCATGGCGCACGAACACCAGCACGCAGACGTAATGCCCACGCTTGTCCGCGTGGTCGACAAGGTCGGCGATCAGCTTCTCGTTGTTGCGCTGGTCGGATTTGGGTTCGCCGGCATAACGCGCCGAATAGACGCCGGGGGCCCCGCCGAGGGCGTGGACGCACAGGCCGGAATCATCGGCCAATGCCGGCAAACCGGTACAGCGCGCGGCATGGCGCGCCTTTTCCAGCGCGTTCTCGACAAAAGTGTGGTGCGGCTCCTCGCACTCGGGCACGCCGAGTTCCTTCTGGGCGACCGTTTCCCAGCCAAGCGGCGCCAGCAGCTGGCCGAATTCGCGCAGTTTTCCGGGATTGTTGGAGGCGACGACAAGTTTCATGCGGCGATGGCAGCTTTCTGCCGGGCAACCAATTCGCGGATGCCGGCTTCGGCCATGTCGACCAGCGTGTTCATCTGAGCGCGGGTGAAGGGCTCGCCTTCGGCCGTTCCCTGGATTTCAACAAGGCCACCGCTGCCGGTCATGATCACGTTCATGTCGGTATCGCAGTCGGAGTCTTCGGGATAGTCGAGATCGGTGACCGGCTCACCCTGGTAGATGCCCACCGACAAGGCGGCAACATGGTCACGCAGCGGATTGGCTGGCAGCTTGCCCTCGGCGACCAGTTTGGCGCAGGCGTCATGCAGAGCAATCCAGGCCCCGGTAATTGAAGCGCAACGGGTGCCGCCATCGGCTTGCAGCACGTCGCAATCGAGCGTGATCTGGCGCTCGCCGAGCGCCTTGAGGTCAATGACGGCGCGTAGCGAACGGCCGATCAGACGCTGGATTTCCTGTGTCCGCCCGGTCTGCTTGCCTTTGGCGGCTTCGCGCGAGGTGCGGGTATGGGTCGAACGCGGCAGCATGCCGTATTCGGCAGTCACCCACCCCTGACCCTTGCCACGCAGAAAAGGCGGGACGCTTTCTTCGACGCTGGCAGTGCACAGCACGCGGGTGTTACCCATTTCGATCAGCACGGAGCCTTCGGCGTGGCAAGTGAAGTTGCGGGTAATGCGGATGGTGCGGAGTTCGGTGGCTTGTCGCTGGCTGGGACGCATGAATCTTCCTATTTCGAGTATTTCTGGATGGTGGAACGGA
>CAYUYI010000297.1:0-3536 GCA_964448995.1 uncultured Propionivibrio sp.
TCGACAGCGCAACCAGCATCGTGCACATGAACATCTGGAACATGCTGTGATACAGACGCAGACGCCCGGACGAGAGCTTTCCGTGATCATGCTCGATGCGCATGTAGGGGCGCGAGAACAGCGAGGTGGTGAAGCCGACCAGCGCGGTCAGGGCGATCAGGAAGACGTTGAGTGGATCGACGAAGAACTGCATGTCGAAAAACCACATCGGCCCGCGGTCGATGACGCGGGCTGTCAGCGCCGCTGCGGCGACGAGGGTGAGCAGGCTGCCGGCGGCGTTGATTTCGGCCGCGCAGCGGCGATGTCCGACGAGCGCCAGGATGACTGCGGTCACGAGCGGGGCGCCGAGAACGAAGGCCAGTTCGATCATGTGTTGCGCCTCGCCTCTTCGCTGGCCTCGTCATGAACTCGCTCCATGTGGCGAATGTCGAGGCTGTCGAATTGTTCGCGGATCTGGAAGAAGAAGACCGCGAGGATGACCATGCCCACCATCACGTCGAGGGCGATGCCGAGTTCGACGACCATCGGCATGCCGTAGGTGGCGCTGGTCGCGGCAAAGAACAAGGCGTTTTCCATGGCCAGGAAAGCGATGACTTGCGGCACCGCCTTGCTGCGCGTGATCATCATCAGGAAAGACAGCAGCACGCAGGCCAGCGCAATGCCGATGGTGGCGCGCATGATCGTGCCGGAAAGCTGGGAAATCGGCTGTGCGACGTTGAATGCCACGATGACCAGAAAAATGCCCACGATCATCGTCGTCGGAATGTTGATCAGTGTTTCCACGTCCCACTTGACTGAAAGACGGCGGATCAGGCGATGCAGGATATAGGGCAGGGCGACGACCTTGAGCACCAGGGTCAGGCCAGCCGACCAGAAAAGATGATCCTGGTGGGTCGTCAACGCTACGATCAGCGTCGATGAGAACAGGACCAGTCCCTGCATCATGAACAGGTTGATCAGTGACAGCACGCGGCGCTGGGCCAGCATGGCGAAACCAAGCAGCAACAGGATGGCCGCACACAGGTTGATGAGCTGGCTGCCGAGAGGAATATCGTGGAAGCTCGACAGATTCATCGTCAGGCCCTCAGCAGCAGGTGCACGAGCATGGCCAGTACCGCCAGCAGGAACGCCGTACCGAGAAACTCGGGGGCGCGGAAAATGCGCATTTTGGCACTCAGCGTTTCGATCAGGGCCAGGCAAAAACCGCCGATCGTCAGTTTGATGATCATGATGAAGCCGGCGACTGACAGTGACAACGGGTCGGAAGCCTCGGGAATGCCGAACGGGAAGAACAGCGCGATGCCCAGGCAGGAATAGGCAAACAGCTTGAGGCTCGCTGCCCATTCGATGAGTGCCAGATGACGACCGGAATATTCGAGAATCATTGCTTCGTGGATCATCGTCAATTCGAGGTGCGTGGTCGGATTGTCGATCGGTACGCGGGCATTTTCGGCCAGTGAGACCATTGTGAAAGCCACACCGGCGAAAGCGAGGCTGGGATAGATGGCGAACTCTCGGTGTGCCAGGGTTTCGACGATGGTGGACAGCGAGGTCGATTGCGAGATCAGCGAGGCGGTAAAGAACACCATCAGCAGGGCCGGCTCGGCAAGAAAGCCGATCAGCATTTCGCGACGTGCGCCGAGCGAGCCGAAAGCCGTGCCGACGTCCATGCCGGCCAGCGCGATAAAGACGCGTGCCAGCGCGAAGAGGCCGACGAGCGCGATGGCGTCGGCGGCCGGCGAAAAAATCAGGTCGGTCGACAGCGTTGGGACGATGGCTGATGCCAAAGCCATGCAGGAAAAGATGATGTACGGTGCGCAGCGGAACAGTGACGAAGCGTTATGGGCCAGCACAACTTCTTTCTGGAACAGCTTGTGCAGCGTGTAGTAGGTCTGCAACAGCGGCGGTGCTGAGCGATTCTGTAGCCAGGCACGACACTGATTGACCCAGCCGACGAGAAGCGGTGCGAGGATCAGTGCGCTGGCGAATTCCAGGGTCTGGGCGAGGATGGCATAAAAATTCATGACGTCATCCCCGGGTCAATACCAGCAAGGACAGCAGCGTGACGAAGCTGTAAAGCAGGTAAATGGCGATGCGCCCCTGTTGCAGGAAAGCGATCAGGCGCGTGCCGATCTCGACCAATCGGGCGATCGGCAGATATAGGCCGTACCAGATCGGATCCTCGACAATGCTGCGGTAAACCGGCGTTCTGTCGAACGGCGAGGGGTGCGCGCGCTGGCGGCGCAGGAAGGCTTCGAAGATGCGTCGGATCGGTTGGCCAAAACCTTCGGCCGTATCCTGCATGCGTGGCGTTTGCAGCGGAAAACCGCAGTCCCAAGCGGCCCCCCGGCGGTGCCGGTAGGGGAAACTGCGTCGAACTGTCCAGTAAACGACCGGAATGAGCAGCGCCAGGGTAATGAAGAAGGCGATTGCGCTGTAACTGGCTCGGTCCGGGGTGATTGGCGCCAGCAACCACCAGCCGCGACTCGTGACATCGCGGAGGCCGCCCCCGACCAGCATTTGGGTGACGGGGTCAAGTGCTGCGATGACGACGTTCGGGAACAGGCCCAGCAAGATGCAACCAACGGCGAGCCAGAGCAAGCCGATGCGTTCGAGCCGGTCAGCATCGTGGGCTTCGGCAAGTTTTTCCTCGCGCGGTTGGCCTAGAAAGATGATGCCGAAGAACTTGACCATGGCGAAACCGGCCAGCGCGGCGATCAAAGCGACGGCGGCCGCGACGACCGGCAGCAGCATGTTGAGGTAACCATGCGGCAAGCCCGAGGTGAACAGGAACCCCTGCAACAGCAGCCATTCCGACACGAACCCGTTGAATGGCGGCAGGCCGGCAGAAGAAAGCGCGCCAACGAGCGCCAGCCAGGCGACCCATGGCATGCGATGGATCAGCCCGCCGAGTTTGCCGAGGTTGCGTTCATGCGTGGCATGCAGGACCGAGCCGGTGGCGAGAAATAGCAAGCTGTTGAAGAATGCGTGGTTGAGGCAGTGATAGAGCGTGGCGGTCAGTGCCAGCGCGGAGAGGCGTGGAAGCATGAATGACTTGAAGATCAGCGCCAGACCGAAACCGACGATGATCAGGCCAATGTTCTCGATCGACGAATAGGCGAGCAGACGCTTCATGTCGGTCTGGATCGATGCATAGATCACACCGAACAGAGCGGTCGCCAACCCGGCGACCAGCAATAGCGCGCCCCACCACCACGTGTTGGCGTGCAGCAGGTCGAAACTGACGCGCATCAGTCCGTAGATGGCGGTCTTGAGCATGACGCCGCTCATCATGGCCGAGACGGGGGAAGGCGCCGCTGGGTGTGCCTCGGGCAGCCAGACGTGCAGCGGCAGTACGCCCGCCTTGGCCCCGAAACCGAAGAGGGCCAGCAGAAAGGCAATTGTTGGCCAGGGGCCGCCGGGACCGAAGTCGCGCATGGCATCGAATGTGTAATCGCCGGCGCTGCCGGCCATGACGCCGAAGGAAAGCAGAATGCCGACCGCGCCGACATGGGCGATCAGCAGGTAGAGATAGC
>CAYUYI010000298.1:0-3511 GCA_964448995.1 uncultured Propionivibrio sp.
TCGGGCGATGACAAGAAGGTGGAAAAGAAATTCACCATACCCACCTTCATGGAGACGGCGCTCGTCTCGGTGCCCGCGATTCTCGGCGACGCTCCGCCCGAGCACTGGGTCACGACATTTACCGCGCCCGAACTCGAGGACGCCCCCGCCGAGCAGATGCACCACGAACAGGACCCGGCCGCCGAAACGACGGCCAAGCCCGCGCCGTAAGCATCAGCTTCGCGCCCTGTGGCGCGCCCAAACGCCCTCCGGAAACCGTCAGATTACCGGGGGGCTTTTTTTCGCAGCAGCAGCCAGACGGCGCCAGCGAGCAGCCCTAAAAAACAGAACACCGACCAGTTGGCCAGCGACAAGCCCAGGAAAACCCAGTCCTTCTGGGTGCAGAATCCCGTCACCATGAACATCGCCGGCCATTGCATGCCCAGCCAGTTGACCAGTTGCTCGGTCAGCGTCGGCTCGCCAAAACCGCACTCGGTCGCCAATTCAGGAGCGTATTGCATCCAGCTTTGCTGACCGGCCGCCACCACGCCACCGGCAGCAACCAGCATCAGGACAACGCACCAGAATCTGCGCCAACCGGGCTTTACAACGCCACCGGCCGCGACTACGCCGAAAGCCAGGTAGATCACCCGTTGCAAGATACACAGGTGACACGGTTGCAGGCGCATCACGTCACCGAGAATCAGCCCCGCGGCGACAAGGCCAGAAGCGCCGATCGCCAGCACCGCGAAGCAGACGCGATCGGACAAGGCGGGTACAGACAGCAATTGGTTCTCCCTCAGCAAAGCCTATTGACGATCCATTGTAAGTCACAATCGCCGATCCGCCACGTCACCTGCGATTCGTGTATATTTCCCGTCAATCAATCTGCTCGTGAGACTTTTAAGCCATCATGCCAACACGTATCCTGCTGATCGAGGACGACGAACGCCTCGCCAACCTGACTGCCGATTATCTGCGCAAGAACGACTTCGAAGTCTCCATCGAAGTGCGCGGCGACACCGCCGAGGCCCGTATCGTGGCGGAGAACCCTGAACTCGTCATTCTCGACGTGATGCTACCCGGCAAGGACGGGTTCGAAGTTTGCCGTGGCATTCGCACCCAATACAAGGGGGTCATCCTGATGCTGACCGCCCGTGACGAGGATCTCGACCAGATCCTCGGACTGGAACTCGGGGCCGACGATTATCTGGCGAAGCCAGTGCAACCACGACTGCTGCTGGCCCGGATCAAGGCGCTGTTGCGCCGCGCCCCCGGAATTCCTGGGGGCGACACTGGTTTCCCGGCGGGCGATAGCAACGAACTGAGTTTCGGCAACTTCCGCATCAGTCAAGCCACGCGCAGCACCCATCTGGGCAGCGAAACAATCGACCTGACCACCGCCGAATTTGACCTGCTCTGGCTGCTTGCCAGCCATGCCGGCAACATCCTGTCGCGCGACGACCTCCTGCAGCAACTGCGCGGTATTGGTTTTGACGGTCTGGACCGCTCGATCGACGCGCGGATCTCACGTCTGCGCCGTAAGCTCGGCGACGACCCGGAAAACCCCACTCGCATCAAGACCGTTCGCGGTAAAGGTTACCTGTTCAGCAAGCATGACTGGCAATAACCCGGGCGGCCGCAACCGCCGCCTGCTCGACATTCTCTGGCGCTACAAACCCACGCCCTGGCGCGGCAGCTATAGCCTCTCGCGACTGTTTCTGAGTTTCTATCTGCTGGTGATGGGTTCGTTCGTCGCCATCGCTTTTTTTGCCGACTTTGTCATCTCGACTTCGGTCAAGGGCGTGACTGACGACTACACCCGGCGCTTCATGCAAGGCACCATCGTGCTCATCGAGGACGACCTGTTTCGCAAGCCGCGCAAGGAATGGCCAAACGCGATCAAGACGCTGGGCCGAAAATTCTCCTACAAGCTCGATATCGTCGAGCGCTGGACGCTGAATCTTTCGGTCAAGCAAGCCGAAAAACTCGATGCCGGCGAACTCGCGATCGACAAAGACGGTGACATCCTCTACCACCGGCTCAAGAACACCCCACAGGTGCTCGTTGTCGGCCCGCTTTCCCCGGACGCGGACCCCGACCGGCCGCGCACGCTACCGCTCGAACTGCGCATCCGCCTGCTCACCTGGAGCCTGATCGGCTTCATTCTGGCCATTGCCGTCTGGTTTTGGGTTCGCCCGGTCTGGCGTGATCTGGAAGCCCTGCGTAAAACCGCCCGAGCCCTTGGCGAAGGCCATTTCGAATCGCGTGCGCCACAGGCCCGCAGCCCAGCCTTCGAGTTGCTCACTGAAACGCTTAACGGCATGGCAGAACGTACCCAGCGCCTGATCGCCATGCAGAAGGAACTCTCCAGCGCAATTTCGCATGAACTGCGCACACCAATCGCGCGCATGCGTTTCGCTGTCGAAATGCTGCCCGATGCCGACACCGCGGACGAGCGTGAACGGGTCCGTCAGATGATGAGCGACGACCTTGAAGAACTCGACAACCTCATTGATGCGAGCCTTACCTATTCCCGCTTCGAACGCGAGCAACCTGAACTCCATCTGACACGGGTAAATCTGGAAGAGTGGCTGAACGAATCGGTAGACGCCATCCGTATCCTCGGAAAATCGCTGGAATTGAGCGTCGATTGCAGCGCTCTGCCTCGCGGCCAACAGGTTGAGCTCGATCTGAAGAGCATGCCCTATGCCCTCACCAACCTGTTGCGCAACGCCATCAAATACGCCAAGTCACGCATCGTTGTGAGTGCGCAGGTTTCCGCTAATCGCGTCCTCATTCATGTCGATGACGATGGCATTGGAATCGCGCCCGACGAACGCCAGAAAGTCTTCAGCGCTTTCACCCGGCTCGACCGCTCGCGCGACCGTGCTACTGGCGGTTACGGGCTGGGTCTGGCCATTGTCCGTCTGGTTCTGGAGCAGCACGAAGGCAGCGCCCTTGCCGATTCGTCACCGCTGGGTGGCGCACGTTTCACCCTGAACTGGCCGTTGTTACATACCGTCACGCAATCATGACGAAGCTGCCACGATTCTTCGGCTTCGCTGCGACTAAGATGCAGGCAGCCGGATCGGAACTGAACACCCCGCTCCACTTCGTGCACCATTTCCGCAATATGCCAGCGTCCCATGCACATCGACAACCACCATCAACAGTTCACGCCAGTTCGCAGATCCCGCTTCCCTGTCGCCGAAGGCATGGGAATTTTTCTTGGCGTCATTGCCTGGGATCTGCTGAGTGAAGGCTATGTCGACCTGACCAAGGCGCTGCTCGTCACCGCGCCCGTTTCACTCAGCTGGTTCGCACTCCGATGCTGGAAAGACCGGAATCCGCACACCCGCGACAGCTAGACAAATGTGTTTTTGTTGTTACAAAATGTCACGCAACTGCAATACAAGCCACACAGACAGAACGCTGGAATACAAATACACTTCCGTCATTGCTTCAGCGTCCTCCGCTGACAATGTTTGACCCTCCCTGACTCATCGCAATGATGAGATTTATATCCCGT
>CAYUYI010000299.1:0-3510 GCA_964448995.1 uncultured Propionivibrio sp.
TCCTGACACGGCGCCGACGACGACACCTTGGGCGACATGTTCATCACCTGTTTGAGAATCGGCAGCTTGTCCCAGGCGTCCTTCAAGCCCTTGGGCGGCTCTGGCTCCTTGAGGTAGGCGAGCAGCTTGCCGACTTCGCGCAGCGCCGACACTGACTCCTCGCCCATCCCCAAGGCGACGCGGCGCGGTGTGCCGAAGAGATTGGCCAGCACCGGGATCGACTGTCCTTTCGGATTCTCGAACAGGATCGCCGGACCGCCGGCACGCAGCACGCGGTCGCAGATTTCTGTCATTTCGAAGCGCGTATCGATTTCGACGCGGACGCGTTTCAATTCGCCGAGCGTTTCCAGCTGTGCAACGAAATCGCGAAGATCGTGGTATTTCATGAGAAATTCTAGCGATGAAAAAGCGAGCCCTGATTATAGGCGATGCTCGATAAGTGATCGCTATGGAAATTATTGCCACTTTCGATTGGACTTATTCCTGCCGATCTTTAAACTGTGACTATGATGTTCGCGATGGCCAGAACCACGAAATTTTCTACCCCAATTACGTCACGACAAAGGAGAATCACCATGAAAGGCAAGAAAATCATCGACGTTACAAAAATCGATATCGGTATTTCAGAAAAGGATCGCACGGCGATTGCCAAGGGATTGTCGAAACTTCTGGCCGATAGTTTCACGCTCTATCTGATGACCCACAACTTCCACTGGAACGTCACCGGGCCGATGTTCAACACGCTGCACACGATGTTCATGGGTCAATATACCGAGCAGTGGAACGCGCTGGATGTGATCGCCGAACGGATCCGCGCACTCGGCGTGCAGGCCCCCGGCAGCTATGAAGAATACGCAAAACTCACTACCATCCCGGCCGTCAAGAGCAAACCGAAAGCGCTCGAAATGGTGGCCCTGCTGGTCGCCGCGCAGGAAGCCACTGCGCGTACGGCACGCGAACTCTTGCCGCTGGTGGCGGAAGCCAACGATCAGCCGACCACCGACCTGATCACCCAGCGCCTGGACGTCCATGAAAAGACGGCGTGGATGCTGCGCAGCCTGCTTGAGGAATGATCGCGGACTGCCATTGGCGCCCCGGCTGACCGACGCCCGCCTCTCCGGCGGGCGTTTTGTTGTTAGCGTACGCCGCGAACGAGCCAGTAGTCCGCGACGATTCCGGCAAAGATGCTCGCGCCGATCCAGTTGTTGTGCAGGAAAGCCTTGAAGCAACGCACCGGCTCCCGGTCACGGATGAGGGTGTAGTGATAGACAGCCAGCGCCAGCGCCACCCCCAGCCCCGCGTAAAACGCCCAACTGGCATGTACCTGATAGCCGACCCAACCAATCAAGGCAAGGGTACAGGCATAGCAACACATCACCGCCGGAACGTCGAATCGTCCGAAAGTGATCGCCGACGTCTTGATACCGATTTTCAGATCATCGGGGCGATCGACCATGGCATATTCGGTGTCGTACGCCATCGCCCAGAAGACGTTGGCCAGCAATAGAACCCACGCCACGGTCGGAATCATGCCGAGTTGCGCCGCGTAGGCCATGGGGATGCCAAAACCGAAAGCAACGCCCAGATAAGCCTGCGGCACAGCGAAGAAGCGCTTGGTAAAGGGATAGCTAGCCGCGAGGAACAACGCCGCGACCGAAAGGCCGGCAACGTACCAGCTACGCAACGGCAAGATCAGGAGGAAAGCGCAAAAGGACAACACACAAAACAATACCAGCGCTTCTTTTTTCGACACTTTCCCCGCCGCCATCGGCCGTGTCTTCGTTCGCTCGACATGCGGATCAAATTCGACATCCGCGAAATCGTTGATCACGCAACCTGCCGATCGCATCAGCACGGTGCCAAGGACAAAAATCCACACAACGAGCCAGTTCGGCGTCCCATACGAAGACAACCACAGCGCCCACAGAGTCGGCCACAACAACAACAGGATACCAATGGGCTTATCCAGCCGCATCAGGCGCTCATATAGATCGATGCGTTCGCGCAACGTCGGGAGATCAAGTGTCATCGCATTATTTTAACGGCTCAACCGAACCGCGACCAGAATCGCCAAACCCATTCCATCGGAAAAGGAGGTCGCCAACCAGTCATCCGATCACGTGTTGTCCGACCCCGCATAGCGAATTTTTGACGGCGAAAGGTCGTGTTATGCTCGCTGACGTTTTTCAAGGATCCGGGAACCCACATCGATGCAATACGTAATCGTCATCAACATTGATTATGAAAACCATTCGCTGGCGAGTTGCCGCAAGCTTTGGGTCGAGCTCGACCGAAAAATGGAGGAAGCCGGTTTCTCGAAGCACAAGCGACTGTTCGTCAGCTCGCTGGATTGGCAAGCCACATGCAAACAGGCTCAGGCGGTTGTCGCCAACGTCGAGAAAGCGCTGGCTGCGGAGAATATTATCGTCTTCGACCTGATCAAGGAATTCTACTGTTTCGAATTCAGTCGCATGAACGATCTGCTTGACCCCTGCCACCACGAACCCGACGTCAGTTTCCTGGATACGGGGGCGTTCATGGCGTTGACCGGCAGCAAATTCCGTAAAGTCCCGTGTTGACCGCGGACTTCACCGGCATCGCCCTGCATTAAACTTTCAGCAATTCTTCGCGATTGCCAAGCCAGCGCTGGAGATGTCGCTCGGCCTGCGCTGGCGTGTCGCGCAGCATCTGTTCCGCAACATCGCGGGCCAGTTCAACCAGATCACCATCAATTTCAAGATCGGCATAACGCAACAGCGGCACGCCCGACTGTCTGCTGCCGACAAACTCGCCGGGACCGCGCAGGTGCAAATCCTGACGTGCAATTTCGAAACCGTCGGTATTCTCGTAGATAATTTTGAGCCGCGCACGCGCAGTGGGCGACAGCGGCGACTGATAAAGCAGCACGCAAACCGAGTCGTGCGCACCGCGCCCGACGCGTCCGCGCAACTGGTGCAGTTGTGAAAGCCCGAAACGCTCGGCGTGCTCAATCACCATCAGACTGGCATTGGGCACGTCCACGCCGACTTCGATCACCGTCGTCGCCACCAGGACATCGATTTCGCCTGCGGCAAATGCCGCCATCGTCGCAGCCTTTTCCTCGGCTTTCAGACGGCCATGCACAAGCCCGACGCTCAGCTCAGCCAATTCCTGCGATAGCACGGCGTGGGTGTCGAGGGCCGTCTGCAACTGGAGCTTCTCCGACTCTTCAATCAACGGGCATACCCAATAAACCTGCCGCCCCTCGCCAACGGTCGCACGAACGCGGCTGATCACCTCGTCGCGGCGGCCATCGGATATCAGCTTGGTGCGGATTGGTGTGCGTCCCGGCGGTAGCTCATCGAGCACCGACACGTCCAGGTCGGCGTAGTAGCTCATCGCCAGCGTGCGCGGAATCGGCGTCGCCGACATCATCAATTGATGGGGATTGCTTCCTTTTCGCCGCAATTCGAGCCGCTGCGCGACACCGAAGCGGTGCTGCTCGTCGATAATCGCCAGCCCCAGTCGTGC
>CAYUYI010000300.1:0-3489 GCA_964448995.1 uncultured Propionivibrio sp.
GGGCGTGCGCCGTGTCGAGGGCGTTCTGCAAATCCTTGATGTGCAGTTCAATGCGAAATCCCGGCTTGAAGTTGCCGTCGAGCATCATCGGTACCTTGGCGTTCATTACCGTCGACCCGGCCAGGCCGCCCTTGATGGCGTTGAACACCGCTTCGGGATTGACGCCGGCCTTGGTGGCGAGCACAAAGGCTTCGGACACGGCGGCGATGTTGAGCGCGACGACGATCTGGTTGGCCAGCTTGGTGACGTTGCCGGCGCCGATGTCGCCCACCAGCACGACGGAAGCGCCCATCTTGTCGAGGATCGGCTTGACCGTCTCGAAAGCTTTCGCATCGCCGCCCACCATGATCGCGAGGGTGCCATCGATGGCCTTCGGCTCGCCGCCGGAAACTGGGGCATCGAGCATGACCACGCCTTTTTCCTGGCACGCGGCGCAGATCTCCTGCGAGGCCGCCGGGGCGATCGAACTCATGTCGACGAGGAGAGTGCCGGGTTTTGCGCCATCGAGCACGCCGTCCTTGCCCATCACCGCTTCCTTGACGTGCGGCGAGTTGGGCAACATGGTGATGATGACGTCGCTTTGTGCGGCCACGGCCTTGTTCGACGCGGCGGCCTTGGCGCCGAGCGCGACGAGGTCGTCAGCCGGGGCGAACTTGTCGTAAACCACCAGCGAATAGCCTGCCTTGATGAGGTTCTTCGCCATCGGGCGTCCCATGATGCCCAGTCCGATAAAGCCGATGTTCATGATGTTGTCTCCTTATTTGCCGAGTGCCTTGCGGGTGGCCTGGGCGATGTGTTTTTCAGTCAGTCCGTAGTGTTCCAGCAACTCGGCGTAGCTGTGCGCCGAGGTGCCGAACTGGTCGTCGATGGCAACGTGCTGGAAGGGCAGATTGACTTCGCCAAAGAGCAGCGCGGCGATGGTGCTGCCCAAGCCGCCGATGCGGGTGGCTTCCTCGGCGACGACGATGGCCTTCTTGCCGGCCACGTATTTGAGGATCTCCTCCTTCTTGAGCGGCTTGAGCGTACTGACGTTGATGACTTCCACCGAAATCCCTTCGTCTTTAAGTTGCTGCGCGGCTTCGTAGGATTTCCACACCATCGCGCCGGTGGCAAAGATCACCACGTCACGGCCTTCGACGATACGCGTCATCTTGCCGATTTCGTAGTCGCCTTCTTCGGGCGTGAACACGGGCAGGTCGTTGCGGTTGATGCGGATGTAGACCGGCCCTTTGTGCGTAATCATGGCCTTGACCATCTTGCGCGTCTCGACGGCGTCGCACGGATTGAGAACGGTCATGTTGGGGATGGTGCTAATGACGTTGGCGTCTTCGATCGACTGGTGCGTCTTGCCGTCACCGAAATCGGAGAGGCCGCAACTGGAGCCGCAGATCCGTACGTTGGCTTCGGGGATGGCGATGCCGCAGCGAATCTGGTCATAGGCGCGGCCGAAGGCAAAGACAGCGAAGGTGCTGTAGAACGGAATCTTTCCGGCGAGTGCGAGGCCGGCGGCCGTCGATGCCATGTTCTGCTCGGCGATGCCCATCTCGAAGTAGCGGTCCGGGTAGGCGTCCTTGAACAGGCACGACATCGTCGATTTACCCAGATCGGCTTCGAGCACGACGATGTCGGGATTGTTGTGTCCTTCGGCGATGAGCGCTTCTCCATAGGCGATGCGCAGGCTTTTCTTTTCCATGGTCATGCTCCCTCCAGCAGCGATTCGAGTTCCTTTTTCGCGGCGTCGAATTTCGCGGCGTCGAAAATGCCGTTGTGGTAAGTTGGGACATCCTCGGCAAAGGAGATGCCCTTGCCCTTGATCGTGTCGAGAATGACGAGCGTTGGCTTGCCCTTGACGGTCTTGGCGTGGTCGATGGCGGCGATGAGCTTGTCGACGTCGTGTCCATCGACCGTTACCACTTCCCAGCCAAAAGCGCGCCACTTCTTGTCGAGATCGGGGATCTTGAAGACGTCTTCCGTACGGCCGGTGGCCTGGATCTTGTTCCAGTCGATGAAAGCCGTCAGGTTATCGAGTTTGAAGTTGCTGGCAGCCATGGCGGCTTCCCACAGCTGGCCTTCGGATTGTTCGCCATCGCCCATGATGACGTAGACGCGATTGGCTTTCTTGTCGAGCCGGAAGGCGAGCGCCATGCCGACACCGATCGACAGGCCCTGGCCGAGAGATCCGGTGACGGCTTCGATGCCGGGAATACTGAGGTCCGGATGCCCCTGCAACAGCCCGTTCAGTTCCTTGACGCGCCGCAGTTCTTCGCGCGGGAAATAACCGCGTTCGCAGAGCGCGGCGTACTGGATGAGCGCCGCGTGTCCCTTGGACAGCAGCAGGCGGTCACGATCGGGGGCATGCGGATTGCTGGGATCCGCATTCATCACGTGGAAATAGAGAACGGCCATGGTTTCAGCCAGCGATGCGGAGCCTCCCCAGTGGCCGGCGACGCCGATACCGATCATTTCCAGCACGTTATAACGCAGTTGCTGCGCCCGCTTCTTCAGTTCCTTGATTTGCGCTTCAGTTGCCACAGCATTCTCCTTTTTTCTCCGGAAGACTCGGGTCGGGGTGTCAATGAGCCGCCTTTCCCTGACTGGCGCCGACCAAACATAACATGTAACTTGTGATACATGTTATTAGGCCATGGTCGTGTGGGTGTGTCAACAAAAACGAAGGATCAGGGAACGGTGAGGCGAGTCGTCGTCGTGGCGTGTTTGCGCCGGTTCAATGCGCCGCTGCGCCGAGGACTTTTCCGGACAGGCGCTTGGTTTTCTTGAGGATCTCCTGAATGGTTTCCTCGATGTGGTCGTCCATCAGGGCTTCACAGCGTGCCTTGTCGCCGGTCTTGAGCGCATCGATGAGCTTGCGGTGATAGCGCAGCCCCATTTCGGTGCCGAGCAGGCCGACGATGTCGACCATCGCCGACGACAGGATGACGTTGATCAACTCGTAAACCTTGACGATGATCGGGTTCTGCGCGATCTCGGCCAAGCGATAGTGAAAGAGATGGTCCGCAGCGGCTTGCTTAACGCAATCGCCGGTATTGGCCAGGGCGACCATTGTCGAATAGGTTTCTTCGAGATAGGCGAGGTCGTTTTCGGTAATCTTCGGGACGGCCAGCCCGATGGTGCCTTTTTCGATGATCTTGCGGTACTCGAGAACGGTGATGATGTCCTGGTTTTCGCTGATCTGGATCAGCGGATGCAACGTATCCAGCGCATTGATCGTGGAAAAGTCGCGAACAAAATTGCCGCCTCCGTGCTGTGTTTCGATCAGGCCGAGGATTTCCAGCTGCTGGATGGCGGCGCGCACGGTAACCCGGCTGACGCCGAAGGTGTCGCACAACTCGCTTTCCGACGGCAGTTTCTCACCGGCCTTCCATACCCCGGCCATCAGCTGCGACTTCAACTGCATATACACCTGGGAACGCAGGGATTCGGTTTTGATCTTTTTCAGCTTTGCCACGATTGGAGTCCTTCTTGCTCGTC
>CAYUYI010000301.1:0-3483 GCA_964448995.1 uncultured Propionivibrio sp.
CGACGCTTGCCTCAGCCAATGCCATCCGTCACTTGGATGGATTCTCCGGTAGCAAAGAATGCTCCACCCGCCTGATAGTGAAGTGTTCGCCGACCGGCGTCCGGAAAATGCCATCGCCCCTCGGAAAAAATGGCTGGATCGCACCACGCGGCCAATACTTCGGCGATGAAGAGATCGTATTTTTCCTGATTTCGAGGCTCAGGCACAACCCGACATTCCAACCAGGCTACGCAGCCGCTGACGAGCGGTGCTGCGACGCATGAAGCCTCGAAGAGTTTGAGGCCGCAGCGCACCATTTTATCTCCGACGCACCCGGACAGACTTCCTGCCAACAGGACCTGTGACGCCATGCTCACACAAGGAATGTTGAGTGAAAACTCTCCGGATAGTTCGATCAATTTTCTGGTCATGCTGGAACGATCGACGACCAAGAGCACTTTCGGGGGGTCGAAATCGAGTGGCATCACCCACGATGCAGCCATGACATTCTGGCAGTCACCGCCGGCGCTTCCAACCAGCACAACCGGCCCGTGATTGAGCAATAGATAACTCTTGGCCAGTGGTACGGCCTGCATGAGATTATTCATCACAAACTCCCCGCTACACGGAGGTGCATCGATAGCCGATCAGGATCGACGCGCGCCGACGACTCCTTTGACCTCATTTAGCAGTGCCAGTGTCCGCTTCAGTTGATTGACGTTGCTGATTTCTGCCGTAAAGCTCATATGCGCGCCGCCTTGCCGCGATTGGGTATTGACGGCGATCACGTTGATCTTTTCGCGGGTAAATACTTCCGAAACATCCCGCAGCAGACCTTGGCGATCCTGGGCATCAACCTCGATATCGACAGCAAAAACACCGTCTGTTTCAGCCCCCCACTCCGTTTCGATCACGCGCTCTGGATGCATCGCTTCCATGTGAGTGAAGTTCGAACAATCTGCCCGATGAATCGAAACCCCCTTACCGCGAGTCACAAATCCCACGATGGGATCGGGAGGGGCAGGTTTGCAACAACCCGCCAATTGCGTTAACAAGCGATCGACCCCGACAATCAGAATACCCTTATCCGAAATACCGCTGGCCTTGGATTTGCGAACCGAAACTTCATCTACCCCCGGTCGCTCGCTGCCCACCTCATCGTCGCCACGGATTGCCGTCTGTAGCTGACGCTGTCCGACATCAGCGCGAGCCAAGGCAATCAAAAGATCATCAATTTTGGAAAATCCAAGCCGGACTGCCAGATCGTCAGCCCTGACACTCGTCGCCCCCATGCGCTGCTGTTCGCGAGTCAGTATTGCCCTGCCGTCAGCCAGCATCTCTTCCTGTGCCCGCGTCGAGAACCATTGCCGGGCTTTTGCCCGCGCACGATGTGTGAAGAGATAGCCCAACGCCGGGTTAAGCCAGTCACGTGACGGCCCGCCTTGCTTGGCAGCTACGATCTCGACACGCTGGCCGGTCTCCAGTTGCGTATTCAGCGTTACCAGAGCACCATCAACCTTCGCCCCGCGACACCGGTGTCCAAGATCAGTGTGCAACCGATAGGCAAAATCGACCGGCGTTGCGCCACGCGGTAGATCGACAACACGCCCTTGTGGCGTCATGACATAAATTGTCTCGTCGAGAGCCGCTTCTTTGTAGTGTTTGACCCAATCGGACGAATCGGTAACTTCATCCTTCCAGGTCAACAACTGGCGCAACCATGCGATCTTCTCGTCGTAATTTCCCTGAACCGCTGATTTGGCACCTTCTTTATAGCGCCAGTGCGCCGCCACCCCGAGTTCGGCGTGTTTGTGCATTTCCCGCGTTCGAATCTGCACTTCAAGTGAACGCCCGTCGGGGCAATGAACCGCCGTATGCAAGGAGCGATAATTGTTGCCTTTCGGATTTGAGATGTAATCGTCAAATTCCTTGGGGATCGGCGACCACATGTTATGCACGATCCCGAGAGTCGTGTAGCAGTCCTTGACGCTGTCGACAATCACGCGCAGTGCCCGAACGTCGTAGACCTCGGAAAACTCGACCCCCTTCCTGCGCATCTTGTTCCAGATGCTATAGATATGCTTGGGACGGCCGTAAATCTCTGCATCTTCAATTCCCGCAGCACTCAGTTCGCGACTCAGTCTCGCTACGGCATCGGCAATAAACTGCTCCCGTTCGGCACGTTTTTCGTCGAGTTGTTTTGCGATTTTTTTATAGGTGTCGGGGTGCAGAAAACGGAACGAAAGATCCTCAAGCTCCCATTTCAGTTCCCATACACCAAGACGATTGGCCAGAGGCGAATAGAGCTCCAAGGTTTCTCTAGCCACTTGCACGCGGAGATTCTCATTCAGAACGGCATAATGCCTCAGTGTTTGAGTTCGCGAGGCCAGCCGTAAAAGAACCACGCGGATATCCTCGACCATCGCCAACAACATCTTGCGCAGCACCTCGATCTGCGCTTTCACTTCAGCCGGGTTTTGTTCGCCGCTCTCTGCAGAATGCGCAACAAAACCATGCGTAATCGGCCGCAGATGGTTCAGACGGGAAATACCACCGACGAGTTGTGCAGTCGAAAGACCGAAGCGCTCCTCGATTTTTTCCAGGCCATGCTCATCATAAGTTGGTACCGCGAACAACAAAGCCGCCAGACGCGTATCGGCATCAAGCTTGAGGCCAACCAGAATCAGCGACATCCCCAAGGCGTGATGCCAGACCCCCTCATCGCTACCGAGCAAGCGGTCGCCATAAGCCGAACGAGCGAATTCAGCGGCCTGATGAATCTTCACCGTTTCCTGGGCGGACAGCCCTTCACTCAGGGTTTGCAGGGAATGTTCTAAGTCGCTCTGAGCAGCGACGGAATGGACGACAGAAACCATGACGCAATTATAAACGATGCGATCAGGCGAACTGCTTGCTCTTATAATGCGCGTTTGACTCGAAGGCTTCGCGCCGCTTCGCCTGCATGTTTCAAAGATTCCATCATCCCTACCTGTTGCTCACGCTGACCACGCTGTTCTGGTCGGGCAACATGGTCGTCGGACGTGCCATCCGCGCCGATGTTCCGCCATTTTCACTCGCTTTCTGGCGCTGGTGCATCGCCTTCGCCTTGACGCTACCCATCGCCTTGCCGTATTTGCGTGAGCAATGGCCGATCCTCAAACGCAACTGGCGCCCGGTCGTCGTACTCGGTCTGCTTGGTGTCGGCGGCTACAATACCTTCGCCTACATTGCCCTGCAATACACCGCGGCCACCAATGCCTCGCTGCTCAATTCCTTCATCCCGGTCGCCACCATCGCTTTGTCGTGGTTGTTTCTGAAAAAGCCGATGAGCCGCCTCGAGGGACTCGGGGTCGTGATTTCGCTGGCTGGCGTCACCACCATTGTTGCGCGGGGAAATCTCGCTGCCCTGGCCGCCCTGACGATCAATCTCGGTGATCTGTGGATGCTGCTCGCCGTATTCGTCTGGGCGTTCTACACCATCGGGCTGCACTGGCGACCGGCCGG
>CAYUYI010000302.1:0-3478 GCA_964448995.1 uncultured Propionivibrio sp.
CCCTCGGACGGCTGAAACTGGCATGGAGCCTTTGGCGTGGCTTTGGTACAATGAGAGGTTATCTGTGGTTTCATCCAATCAAGCCGCTTTCAACGTTTTTTCACAAGGAGAATTTATTCATGGCTGTCGAACGCACTCTTTCCATCATCAAGCCGGATGCGGTTGCCAAGAACGTGATCGGTAAAATCTACTCCCGTTTCGAGACCAACGGGCTGAAAGTGATCGCTGCCAAGATGGTCTGGCTGTCGGCACAGGAAGCCGGCGAGTTCTATGCGGTGCACAAGGAACGGCCATTCTATGCCGATCTTGTCAAGTTCATGACTTCGGGCCCGGTGATGATCCAAGCACTGGAGGGCGAAGACGCGATTGCCAAGAACCGTGATTTGATGGGTGCGACCGATCCGAAGAAGGCGGCTCCTGGAACTATTCGTGCCGATTTCGCCGAGTCGATTGACGCCAACGCCGTGCATGGCTCGGATGGTCCGGATACCGCCAAGGTTGAAATCAGCTTCTTTTTTCCGACCATGAACGTCTATTCGGGGCGTTGATCTTCGCTGTTTCGACATGATCGTGAATCTGCTCGATTTCGATGCGACCGGTTTGACTGGGTTTTTTGCCAATCTTGGCGAGAAGCCCTTTCGTGCCAAGCAGTTGCTCCGCTGGGTGCATCGTTTCGGGCAGAATGACTTCGCGGCGATGACAGATATCGCTAAAAGTTTGAGAGAGAAGCTCTCCAGCGTCGCAACGATTACGCCGCCGATGATCATTTCGGACAAATTGTCGGATGACGGTACCCGTAAGTTCCTGTTCGATGTTGGGGGAGGTAATGCGGTCGAATCGGTGTTTATCCCGGAGGACGATCGCGGTACCTTGTGCGTGTCGACCCAGGCCGGTTGTGCGCTTGATTGTGCATTCTGTTCGACTGGCAAGCAGGGGTTTAACCGCAATTTGGCCGTCGCCGAAATCATCGGCCAACTGTGGCAGGCCAATCGTGCCTTGGGCGTTGATCCCAAAGGCGAGCGTATTATCAGCAATGTGGTGTTGATGGGGATGGGCGAGCCACTCGCCAATTTCGACAATACGGTGATCGCCTTGCGTTTGATGCTTGATGACAACGCGTATGGGTTGTCGCGACGCAGAGTAACGGTATCAACCTCCGGACTGGTGCCGATGATGGATCGTTTGGCTGATGAGTGTCCGGTGGCGCTGGCTGTGTCGTTGCACGCGCCGAACGATGCGTTGCGCGACGAACTGGTTCCGATCAACCGTAAATATCCGCTTCGAGAACTGATGGCGGCGTGTCATCGTTATCAGAAAAAAGCTCCGCGCGATTTCGTAACCTTCGAATACGTGATGCTTGATGGGGTGAACGACAGCGAAGCTCATGCACGTGACTTGCTCGCTTTGACACGTGATGTTCCCTGCAAATTCAATCTGATTCCGTTCAATCCTTTTCCGGGGTCGCCGTATCGGCGCTCTCCGGCCCCTCGTATCCGGCGTTTTGCCGAGGTTCTGATGGCAGCCGGTATCGTGACAACCACGCGAAAAACGCGAGGCGACGATATTGATGCCGCCTGTGGTCAACTTGCGGGTCAGGTGCTCGACAAAACGCGGCGTACGATTCGGAACGTCGCCAAAATTCATGAGGTCAGGTCGTGATGAAATTGCTCTTTCGTCTCGTGTTCATTTCGTTCTTTTGGGGCGGGGTGTTGTTCAGCCCGTTGGCATTGGCCCAAAATGTTTCGACGGTTGTGAGCGGCGATTCGCAACAACTCTCTGTGCCCAAGGATGAACTGACGCGTGCCAAGGCGCATACCGAATTGGCTTCGTTGTATTTTCAGAATCGTAACCTGATTGTTGCGCTCGAAGAGTTGACGTTTGCGATCTCGATCAGCCAGAACTATGCACCAGCTTATGCCATGCGAGGCCTCGTTCTTTATTACATTAACGAACTTGATTCGGCGGATAAGGATTTCAAGCGCGCGCTAAGCCTGAACGAAAAGGATCCCGAGATTAACAACAATTACGGCTGGTATCTTTGTCATACGGGAAGGGTCAAGGAGTCAATAGAGTATTTTCAGAAGGCACTGCGCAATCCGCTCTATCGGACGCCGGAATTGGCGTATCTTAATGCTGCCACCTGTCATGTGAAGCTCGGCGAATTAGATGTGGCGGAGGAATACGTTCGCAAGATACTGCGTTTTATGCCGGACAATCCTCAGGGGCTGTTTCAAATGGCTAGCATCTACTACAAACGTGGGAATTTCGATGCGGCGCGCCAGCATTTAATGAGTGTCGTGCACAAGGATGAGCCGTCGGCGGAAGTACTGTGGCTGTTGTTGCGCGTAGAGCGTCAGTTGGGGGATAAAATGGCCGAATCTAGCCTAGCGACACAACTACGTCGGAAATTTCCAGATTCGCCGGAGTACCAGAAGTTGCTGAAAGGGGACTTCGAATGAGTCAGGAAAGCGATTTCTCTCAAGCTTCAACTGATGTCGCGTCGGGTATTTTGCAGGAGTCTCCCGGTGTTTCCATGAGCTCCCGCGAGGAACCTTCGGTCGGAAAAAAACTGCGAAATGGCCGCGAAGCGAAGGGAATGACACTCGGTGACGTTGCCGAACGGCTCAAATTGAGTCCACGTCAGGTCGAGGCCCTCGAAAACGATGATTGGTCACGCTTGCAGTGCAACACGATCACCCGAGGATTCGTTCGAAACTATGCCCGGTTGGTTGGTCTTGATGCGGCTGACTTGATGTTGGCGTTGGATCAGATTGCCAAACCGCAGCAGAAGGAATTGAACGTTCCTGTGAGTATTAACGTTAAGGTACCCAGCGAGCACGGCGTTGCGCGCCGTGACTATTTTCGGGTTGTCGGTGGTTTGCTGATACTGATGATTGCCGTTCTGGTCTACTTTTTCCTGCCGCCGGATCTCGTGCAGTCGACATATGCTGCAATCAAGGAACGACTCACGTCAAAGCCGTCGACTTCGGTCTTAAATGTGGCGGGGGCTGAAGTGGTGCCGGCTGTAACGCAGCCGGTTGCGACGCTCGTCGCGGCAGCCGAGGCCACGCCGTCTGCACAGACACTGCCTGCAGCATCCCAGTCTGGGGGGCTGGTCGAGGCACCCGCTGTCCAGGCGAATAAGTCTGAGAACGTCCTGAAATTCAGTTTTTCCAAGCCATCCTGGGTTGAGGTGAAGGACAAGAGCGGGCAGATCGTATTTTCACAGTTGAGTCCGGCAGGCAGTCTGCGTGAAGTGAGCGGGCAGCCACCATTTTCAGTGGTTGTTGGAAATGCCGGCAACGTCACCCTGCAATACAAGGGGAAGGATGTCGACCTGACAAAACGCAGCAAGGACGACGTTGCCCGTCTGATTCTCGAATGAAGTTGTTGCCGCAATGAGTGATTCTGTGAAACGAAAAATGACCCGTGCGGTTCGTGTCGGCAGGGTGGTCGTCGGTGGTAATGCGCCAGTGGT
>CAYUYI010000303.1:0-3468 GCA_964448995.1 uncultured Propionivibrio sp.
CTGATCGACAAGCTCAAACCGGAAGACGTGAAGCCCTCGTCGCGCCAGTACCCGTGGATCCGCTTCGAGTACGACGAGAAAGAGAAGCTGCATCGACAGGCGCTCGAGATCGAGAATCTGTCATTCGGTTACGAAGGCAGCGGGCGAAAAATATTCAACGATCTGACGCTGACCCTGAATGCCGGCGACCGCCTGGCCGTTATCGGTGAAAACGGTGTCGGCAAATCAACGTTGATGAAGCTGTTGACCGGCTCGTTGCAGCCGCAGTTCGGCAGCATCAAATGGACGGAGAAGGCGCGTCTGGGGTACTACGCGCAGGATCATGCGGACGATTTCAAGAGCGATGCCAACCTGACCGACTGGGTGGCCGAACATGCGCGTGCCAACGCAGCCGAGGGCGAGGATCTGGAGACGCTGATCCGCGGGACGCTCGGTCGCTTGCTCTTCTCGGGCGACGAAGTGAGAAAGCCGGTGCGCGTGATCTCCGGGGGCGAGCAAGGGCGCATGATCTTCGGCCAGCTGATGCTGATGAAGACCAATGTGCTGGTCATGGATGAACCGACCAACCACCTTGACATGGAGTCGATCGAATCGCTGAACACGGCGCTGGAAAAATTCAAGGGCACGCTGATCTTCGTCTCGCACGACCGTGAGTTTGTTTCCTCTCTGGCCACGCGCATCCTTGAAATTCGCATGGATGGAACAATTGTCGATTATCCTGGCAATTACGAAGAGTATCTGGCGAGTCAGGGCATTGAATAGGGCATCGCGGCTTGCAAACGCATCAGTTCGAGTGGTGTCCGATGCTGTCCCAAAAATTCAGGTATCGGGGGCGTCGCGCATCGTGAATCGACGTGGAGGGTTGTCATGAGCCGGAAGCTGGCTGCTTTCGTGTTGCGCCTCATTGGCTGGCAGGCCGTGTTTGTGTCGCCACCCGGACCGAAATCGGTGGTGATGTTTTATCCGCACACCTCGAACTGGGACTTTCCGCTCGGCGTTCTCTTCAAGGCGCGGTTCGGTTTCGATGTTCATTGGGCGGGCAAGGACACGCTTTTTCGCTTTCCTGTCGGTGGGCTGTTGACGTGGCTGGGCGGGGTGCCGATCAACCGGCGGGAGCGCACGGGCATGATTGGCCAACTGGTCGAGCGCTTTGCCCGGGCCGAGTGTTTTCATATCTGCATTGCGCCGGAAGGTACGCGTTCGAAAACGGATCATCTGAAAACCGGCTTCTACCGGTTGGCACGGGAAGCCGGTGTGCCGGTTGGTCTGGCGTTCGTCGATTACGGTAGCCGACGTGTCGGCATCGAGCGCTGGATCACCCTGAGCGGTGACGAGGCGGCCGACCTTGCCGTCCTGCGCGATTATTACCAGAACAAGAAAGCCTACGATCCGGCGCGTGCCGGCGACATCGTCTTCCTGCGGCGCTGACCGGGATTACGGCTTGGGCAGACGCGCCTGCGCCGCGGCATCGAGTTTTGCCTCGCGCTTTGCCTGGTCGGCGGCACGCTTGGCTTCGCGTCTTTCGCGCTCGGCCAGTCGCTCGCTCCGGGCCTTTTCCTGCGCCGCCGCCTTCTTGCGATACTGTGCCGACTGTTCGGCCTTTCCGGCGATCTTCTGTTCACGCGCCGTCGCGCGTTCCGCTTCCTTTTCGTGGTACTGCGCCGCCTGCGCCCGCTGGTCGACTTCTCGCTGCGGCATGTCGGCCGCGCGTTTGGCCTCCTTGGCATCGGCCTCGGTCCGCTTGGCGTCGCGCTGGAAATCGCGCGCCGGGATGTCCAGTTTTCGCGCTTCGACGATGCTTGCGGTATAGCGTGCCTTGGCGTCCTTGAGGCAGGCGCTGACCAGAATTTTCTGGTAACAGGCGTTCTGTTCGGTCGAGAGCTGTTCTTCAGCGGCCTGTTTCATCGCTTTGGCGCGTTCGCGCTGGGCGTTCGCCTGCTCCATCGTCTGCGGTACTTCTGCGCCGGTCGTTGCCGCTTCCGGAGCAGCCCAGGCGCTGGTGGCGGCGATGCCTGCGACGGCGATGAATGCGGTGATGATTCCGGTGCGATGCGTTGTTGCCATGACGTTTATCCTTCCTTCGTTCAGGGCGATTGTCGCATGGACCTGATCAGGCCGGGGTGGCGTTGAGTCGGGGCTGCTGTTGCCGCATGAAATCGGTCACCGACGGGAAAAACGCCTGACGTCCCAGGCGCGTCGCCAGTCCGGCGCGATCAATCTTCTTGCGCACGTTCGGGCGCAAGCCGCAGATGACCAGCCGCGTCTTGAGGCGCTGGCACTCGTCGGCGATATCGGCCAGCGTTGCAATGCCTGTGGCGTCGATGAAGGGAACGCGTTTCATGCGCAAGACCAGCGTGTCGGTGTGCGTGAGCCGGTTGTCGAGTACGCGTTCCAACTTTTCGGCCGCGGCGAAGAAAAACGGCCCCTCGATGTCGTAGATCAGGGTGCCGGCAGATAATTCGAAATCTTCGTGGGCGGTCGCCGCCTTGAAGCTCTCGTTGTCGTTGGCGATCCGTACTGCATCGGCCATGCGTCGCATGAAGAGCAGCGACGCCAGGATTACGCCGACATTGACAGCAATGACGAGGTCGGAAAACACAGTCAGGCCGAAAGTCACAAGCATGACGCCGACGTCGGGGGCGGCAGCGGTCCGCGCCATGCGCACGAAATGCCGAATCTCGCTCATGTTGTAGGCGATGACAAAAAGGATGGCGGCCAGCGAGCACAGCGGAATGTAGGCGGCGAGCGGGGCAAGGGCCAGGATGATGGCCAGCAGGGTGATGGCATGGACAATGCCGGCCAGCGGGCTGTTGCCCCCGTTGCGGATGTTGGCGGCGGTACGGGCAATGGCGCCGGTGGCGGCGAAACCGCCGAACAGCGGTGCGGCGATATTGGCAATGCCCTGGCCGATCAGCTCCTGGTTCGAGTCGTGGCGAGTCCCGCTCATGCCGTCGGCGACGACGGCCGAGAGCAGCGATTCGATGGCGCCGAGCAGCGCAATGGTAAAGGCGGGTCCGATCAGGTGTAGAGCGTCGGAGACGGTGAAAGCCGGCACGTCGAACGTCGGCAATGTTTGGGGAATGCCGCCGAAAGCGCTGCCGATGGTGGCGACGCCGTCGAATTGGAAGAGCGACTGGATCAGCGTGGCGGTGACCATGGCGACCAGCGGGCCGGGAACCTTGCGGAAGAGGCGCGGAACCAGAATCAGCAACGTCAGGCTGAGCAACGCCAGGCCGGTGGTGGCCAAGTGTAAGTGTGGCAGCGTGGTCAGCAGCTGCCAGAGTTTTTCATGGAAATGATCGGATGTGCCGGCGAGCGTCAGTCCGAAGAAGTCCTTCCACTGGCCGACCCAGATGATGACACCGATGCCGGTGGTGAAGCCGATGATGACCGGGTCAGGAATGTACTTGATCACGCCGCCCATGCGCGCCAGGCCCATGGCCACCAGCATGCAGCCGGCCATCAGCG
>CAYUYI010000304.1:0-3463 GCA_964448995.1 uncultured Propionivibrio sp.
AACGACCATAGGATTAATTCCGAACTGAGAAAAAGAGCGAGATTATAACAAGAAATCTCGTCCAATCAATAGGCTATTTGCGATGTCCAGCGAAAAGGCACTCGCTATGGCAATGGTTGCAATCATCAACTGATGGGCATGTCTTGCCGTCTCGACAAAAGGGCGCCAGAAAGCGCGCAGCCCTTCGTCCTTTTCTGTAACTAGTTCTGAGGCGGCAATTACTTCATCGCGGGTAACGCCTATTAGATCGGCTAGCTTGTAGCAGGCGGCGTTAGGAAGTCCGCGTTGACCTCCTCTTGCGTTTGCAATGTAGCTTGCATGCGCCAGTCCGAGGTGTTTGGCTAATTCCTTGGCGGTTCCTGTCTTCCTTATTCCTGCGTCGATGTATTCGCGTAATTCCATATTTTTACCTCGCACCTATTGACATAGCATTTTTTCTGCCGTAGGATCGCAGCAAATTTGCTACGGAAGCAAATTTGTATCTCGGACCGAATCATAGCGGCTCGTTTTACGTATAGCAAATTTGTTTGGGGGTGCCATGTTTCAACAGGTCACAGAATTTATTGGTCGTAACCCGTCGCGGCGCGAAGCTCAGTCGACGGTCAAGTGTTCGGCCTGTCTGATCGGCGTGCGGGTTCGCGCCTTTCCTGAAATTGTCGACTGCTCCCATACAAACCGCATGCAGAACGCCGATCTGGATCGTGTTTGCCCGTTCTACGTCGGGGGTCATAAATGAAACCCGTTCAGCTCGCGCCTCGTCCTGGTCTTGGCATCGTTCCCGCGTCCGAGCTTGCCGAAATTTCCGCATCCGTTCGAATTGCCGAAGAAATCCGCCGTTCCGTTGAAGCGGCCTAGGCGAGGGAAGCGGCGGCGGCGCTGTCCGCTGAGGCTCGAAGCGGCGGCGCTGTCGCCGCTTCCCCCCTTGCTAATAGGGGGGGGAAAGTCCGAAATAGCGGCCCGTTTAGTCCTGGAAAATGGGGAAGTGGTCGAAGTTCCTGCCCGTCGCGGATACGGTGGGGATCATGCATTTATTGATTGGTTTGTCCGCGCTCGTTTAAATTTGACCACTGGTGCGCGTTGAATTCTGACTAGGGACGATAGCAGCGTGTCATGAATGCTGCTGTGGATAAGTGTAGCGAATTTCTCCTTTTGATGTTGTAGTGGTTTGCGCTGGAAATGGCGCACAGGGCGAAGCCCGGAGCGGAATTTCCAGCGCGGTCGTCATCTTGGCGTCGCCAAAGACACTGGCCCATTCGGAGAACGTCAGATTGGTGGTGATCACCACGCTTGTCCGCTCATAGAGCTTCGAGAGCAGATGGAAGAGCAAAGCGCCACCGGATGGACTGAACGGCAGATAGCCCAGTTCGCCGAGAATTACCAGATCGACATGCATCAGACTGTAGGCCAGCCGTCCGGCCTTGCCGGCTGCTTTCTCCTGCTCCAGTGTATTGACGAGATCGACGGTCGAGTAGAAGCGCACCCGCTTGTTGTGCTCGGCGATACCGGAAACGCCGAGTGCGGTCGCCAGATGCGTCTTGCCGGTACCGGTGCCACCGACGAGCACGATGTTTTGCGCTGTCTCGGTGAAGGCGCATTCCGCCAGTTGCAGGATCAGCGATTTGTCGACGGAAGAGGCTTCGAAGTCGAAACCGGCCAGATCGCGATGCACCGGAAACTTCGCCGCATGCATCTGGTAGCGAATTGAACGGATGACCCGGTCGGTCGCCTCGGCATCGAGCAGGTGTTCGATCAGCCAACGCGATTCTTCCATCACCGGTTGTTGTCCGCTGGTCGCCAGATCCCCCCAGGCACCGGCCATGCCGTAAAGCTTCAGCACTTTGAGTTCGGAAGCGATCTCACGCATGGTGGGCCTCCCCGATACGCAAGGCGTCGTAGCGTTCAGGATCGGCCAGCGGGACATCGCTGACGATCAGATCAGTGTCAACCGAGAGATCGGCTCTGGCCGGATGATTCAACCGGGAGAGCACGTTCTCGACGTGCTCAGCGCTCAAGACACTGGATTCGAGCACGATTTCGACCGCCACCAGCACCGATTCCAGTCCGTGCTGCGGTACCGAAGCCAACACCCGGGCCATGATCCGGTCACCCCCCTCGTGTTTGAGCAGACCACGACGAAGTCGTTGCAACGGCTCGGGCAAATCAGCAAACGGCGCGCCGTTGCGTAGGGCGCCTGGCTTGCGTTCGAGGAGCGGGACGTAGTGCTGCCAGTCGTAGCGGATCTGGCTGTGATTCGCGAGGCGCAGGTGACTGGCAATGACGGCGTCGCCCTGGACGATGTCGATCCGCTCTGGATAAAGACGGGCACTGACGCGCTGCCCGGCAAATTCGCAGGGCACCGAGTAGCGGTTTCTCGCCACGGCCACAAGGCTGGTACTCGTGACCTTGTGCACGCTCTCGACATAGCCATCGAACGGCGCCGGCATCGGCATCAGGTGGGGCCGTTCGTGTTCAAGCATGTCGGCGACACTCAGGGCGCCATATTCTGGATGTCGAAGTGTCTGCCACAGGTTCTTGCAGCGTTCGAGCAGCCAAAGGTTGAGTTCGAGAAACGAGCCGAAGCGACGGTTCGTCGCATCAATCCAGATGCGACGCCGGCTGTCCTGGACGTTCTTCTCGACAACGCCTTTCTCCCAGCCCGAGGCGACATTGCAGAAGTCGGCATCAAATAGATAATGCGAGGCCAGTGCGGCAAACCGGGCATTGACGACGCGGCCTTTGCCTTTCTGAACCTTGTCGACGGCCGTCTTCATGTTGTCGTAGATGCCGCGACGGGGAATGCCGCCCAGTGCGGCAAATGATCGCGTGTGCGCATCGAAGAGCATTTCGTGCCCCTGGCTGGGATAGGCGATGAGCACAAAGGCTCGGCTGGCGCAGAGCTTGAGATGCGCCACCTGGATGCGGCGGTAGATGCCGCCAATCACCAAGCCTTCTTCGCTCCAGTCGAACTGGAAGGCTTCTCCTAAGGCGAATTTGAGCGGGATGTAGGCAGCTTTCCCCGTCGCTTGCCCGGCATGCTCATGCCAGCGCCGGACAAATTCCGTGACCCGGCTGTAGCTGCCGGTGAATCCTTGCGAACAGAGTTCCTGCCAGAGCCTCTGCGCCGTGCGTCGATCCCGTTTGGGCCGATGCGAATCCGTTTCCAGCGCTTTGGTGAGCCAGTCCTGATACGGCGCCAATTTCCGTTCTTGCGGTCGCCGCCGGTATTGCGGCTCTGTGCTTTCCGGCGATCTGAGCCATTTCTTCACCGTGTTGCGCGACAGGCTCGTGCGCCGCGCAATCTCGGACAAGGAAAACTTGTCCCGGTAGTACATCCTTCGAATCTTTCCCAACAAGGCCATGGTGATCACTCCAAATCCCCCGCCTAAATAGCAGGCAGGATAGGTTGAACACCCTGGTCAGTTTTAAACGCGCATTACTCCCTTTAGCTGGTCAGTTTTCGGCG
>CAYUYI010000305.1:0-1640 GCA_964448995.1 uncultured Propionivibrio sp.
ACGCTGAGGCCCTCGACCTGCGACGACGTGCCCGTAAAGTATTTGTCGACCATCTTCTTCTGCAAGCCGATAGCTTCGAAGATCTGCGCGCCGGTATAGGACATGTAGGTCGAGATACCCATCTTGGACATGACTTTGAGCAAGCCTTTGCCAATCCCCTTGACGAAGTGCTTGATGTACTTCTCGCCGTCAGTGCCACCCATCTGCTGAAGGATCTCCAGCGCCAGGTACGGATGGACCGCTTCCGCCCCGTAACCGGCCAGCACGGCAAAGTGATGCACTTCGCGGGCCGAACCGGTTTCGACAACCAGGCCGACGCGGGTACGCAAGCCCTGCGTCACCAGATGCTGATGCACGGCCGAGGTCGCCAGCAACGCCGGAATCGCCACGCTGTCATGGTTCAGTTTGCGGTCGGAGACAATCAGGATGCTGCAGCCACGATGCACGGCATCTTCTGCTTCGGCACACAGCGAGGCCAGACGTGCTTCCACGCCTTCTTTACCCCAAGCCAGCGGATAGCAGATATCGAGTTCAGCCGACTGGAACTTGTTGTCCGTGTAGGCCGCAATATTGCGCAACTTGGCCATATCGGCAAAGGTCAGCACCGGTTGCGTCACTTCGAGACGATACGGCGGGTTGATCTCGTTGATGCCAAGCAAATTGGGCTTCGGTCCAATGAACGAAACCAACGACATGACCAACTGCTCCCGGATCGGATCGATCGGCGGATTGGTCACCTGCGCAAACAGTTGGCGGAAATAGTTGTAGAGCAACTTGTTCTTGCTCGACAGGACCGCCATCGGCGAATCGTTCCCCATCGAACCGGTGGCTTCCTCGCCTGATTTGGCCATCGGCTCCAGAATGAACTTGAGGTCTTCCTGGGTGTAGCCAAATGCCTGCTGGCGGTCGAGCAACGCTGCAGCACTTTCGGGCGCCGACGCATTCTCCGACGTCGGCAGACCGTCGAGTTTGATGTTGATGCGTGCCACCCAATCCTGATAAGGCTTCTGGCGCGACAGAGACTCCTTGATTTCCAGATCGTCAATAATGCGCCCTTGATCCGTGTCGATCAGGAACATCTTGCCGGGCTGCAGACGCCACTTCTTGATGATCTTTTCTTCCGGAATCGGCAACACGCCGGCTTCCGACGACATGACCACCATATCATCGCTGGTCACAAGATAACGTGCCGGACGCAGGCCATTGCGATCGAGCGTGGCGCCAATCTGACGGCCATCGGTGAAGGCCACGGCCGCGGGACCGTCCCACGGCTCCATCATCGCGGCGTGATATTCGTAGAAGGCGCGACGCTTCTCGTCCATCAAAGTGTGCGATTCCCACGCTTCGGGGATCAGCATCATCATTGCATGCGCGACCGAATACCCGCCCATCACAAGCAATTCCAGCGCATTGTCGAACGACGCTGAGTCAGACTGGTTCGGGTAGATCAGCGGCCAGATTTTTTCTAGATCAGCACCCAGCAACGGCGACCACGTGCCCTTTTCCCGCGCTCGCATCCAGTTGTAGTTGCCGCGCAAGGTGTTGATTTCGCCGTTGTGGGCAATCATGCGGAACGGATGCGCTAGGCGCCAATCCGGGAAGGTATTGGTCGAGAAGCGCTGGTGCGCCAGCGCCAATGC
>CAYUYI010000305.1:1740-3462 GCA_964448995.1 uncultured Propionivibrio sp.
GGCTCTCTCGCCTTGACAGTCGGCGACATCGGCATATCGCGGTTGACGGGAACGTCACGCCAGCCTAGCACCACTTGCCCCTCGGAGCGAACGGCACGCTCGATTTCTTCCTGACAGGCGAGACGGGATGCGTGCTCCTTGGGCAGGAACACCATGCCGATGCCGTAATCCCCGGCCCGCGGCAGCACTACCCCTTGCTTGGCCATTTCCTCACGGAAAAAGAGATCAGGAATCTGAATCAGAATTCCTGCGCCATCGCCCATCAAGGGATCGGCCCCAACAGCGCCGCGGTGATCCAGATTTTTCAGGATCAGCAGCCCCTGCTCAATAATCGAATGGCTTTTTTTGCCTTTGATATGCGCCACGAAACCGACACCACAGGCGTCGTGTTCATTTGCGGGGTCATACAAGCCTTGTCGCTCTGGTAATGCTGAATCCTTCACGCTCTAGTCCTCATAAACAAGTGTGATCAACCGTGACACCGAGAGAAAACGCCAAACGGTAAAAAAGCCGGCACGAAGCCAGCTCTTGCACCGAAAAGGCGATTTTTGATTCTATATCAAAAAAGCCCACAATCAAAGCCATCATCCTCCTTTTAAATCAATATGTTGCGCACCAAAATGGGGATGTTGCGCACCAACACGGTGCGCAAAGTTGCGCGATAAAAATGGCCGATGCGCCGTTTTTCTGGTGCCTTTTTTCCCACGCCGGGCCGTGCTAATATCGGTTTTCCACAATGGAACGACCATCAAGAAGACACCTATTAAAAGGTGAGGGGAGACACAGTAGCCGGCGCAGGCCTCGCTAACTGGCATTGAATCACGTCCCCTCGGGTTTTGATGGTTTTTTTGTCGCGCCCAGCCGTGTGTGAAATCAGTTTGCACAATGCGAATTGACTCTTTCAATAAATATGAATCATGTGATGGAGAACCGAATGCCACTGACTATCGGAGTACCTCGAGAGGTCTTTGCCGGCGAAAAGCGGGTTGCAACCGTACCCGAAGTCGTCGAAAAACTGATCAAGCTCGGCTTCAAAGTCGTCGTCGAGGCAGGAGCGGGCGAGTACGCCAACTTCAATGACGACAACTACCGGAGTGCCGGCGCAGAAATCATCGACGGCGCAGCAAACCTTTGGGCCGCTTCGGACATCGTCTTCAAAGTTCGCGGCCCAAACAATGACGAAGTCGCCATGATGCGTGAAGGCGGCAGCCTGATCTCCTTCATCTGGCCCGCCCAGAATCCAGAATTGATGCAGCAGTTGGCCGCCAAAAAGGCGACCGTACTGGCCATCGATTGCCTACCACGTCAACTTTCACGCGCCCAGAAGATGGATGCGCTGACCTCGACGGCCGGCATCAGTGGCTACCGAGCTGTCATCGAAGCCGCCAATGCCTTCGGACGCTTCTTCAACGGCCAGATGACGGCTGCGGGCAAAGTTCCCCCAGCCAAGGTTTTCATCGCTGGCGCGGGTGTCGCCGGCCTCGCAGCGATCGGCACAGCCGCCAATCTGGGCGCCATCGTGCGCGCCAACGACACCCGAGCCGAAGTGGCCGATCAGGTCAAGTCGCTGGGCGGCGAGTTCGTCAAGGTCGACTACGAGGAGGAAGGTTCGGGCGGCGGCGGCTACGCCAAAGTCATGAGCGAGGGATTCCAGGCCGCGCAACGCGAGATGTACGCCAAGCAAGCCAAGGAATGCGACATCATCATCACCACCGCGTTGAT
>CAYUYI010000306.1:0-1560 GCA_964448995.1 uncultured Propionivibrio sp.
TGCGCGCACCACAACGCCAGATTGTCTGTCTGCGCCGATTCACGTTCGCGCGCGCCGGCGGGGAATGATCGTACCGCGTCACCGTCGATCAGGTAGCATCGCCCTTGCGCCAGCAGAATGTTTCCCAGGTGAAGGTCGGTATGCCCGTAGCCTGATGCGTGCAAACGTCCGAGCAAGGCGAAGACAAGACGCAGGTTCGCCAACATGACTTCGCGCAGTGCCATCGCGTCCGACCAGACCGCGGCAAGACTCCGCGCCGACTCCAGATATTCGAGCAACAAGGCCTGGCCGCCTCCGGCGAAGCCCGCCGACAACAGCACCGCCGGCGCGGGAATGGCGGCAGCTTTGAGCACCCGCAACCCTTCTGCCTCGGATGCAGTTGCCCGCTCAGTGCCCTGCGCTACGAAAAGTTTGGCCAGCACGGTCTGCCCACGCCAACGCGCACGCCCCACGACGCGCCGTCCGGGCAACACCCGCAGAATTTCCAGCATCTCGAGCCGGTCGTTGCCCTGACCCGCTTCCAGATCGATCGCAAAATTCGCGGGCACGGCCCGCCCGGCGCCCGCGAGCGCCGAAGCCGTCAGGACGGGCGTTTCAGCCGGTCGGAAAGGCCCGTCGATATTGGCTTCCAGGCTCATTCACGTCCCTCGAAGAAGGCCACGATGCGAGCAACGCGTTTTTTCTCATGAGCCGGCAAACGCGCGACCCCCAGGTAGCTGAGGAAAAAACGCAGCCGCTGCGTCCGCCTCAGCGCATACTTGGCCACCTTGTCAAGACAGGCGAGATCCTTGACGATCCGGTAACGAAGGAACGGCCCCCACCAGAAACCGCCGTTCGGACAATCAATGAAATGGACATGCGGAACATCGCCGCGCGTCACCAGCAGATTGCGCCATTTCAGGTCATTGTGCACGAACCCTTCGGCGTGCATTCGCCGTGTCGCCGCAGCGACCTGATCCAGCACTGAACGCACCCAACCACTATCGCTCAAGCGCGGGTCGGCGCGCGCAACCAGCGTGGCCAGATCATCGGCATCGCGGACTTCCTCGGTAATGAGCACGCCGCGTCGAAACCCGCCCCAACGCCGCTCGAGTCCATAAGCCACCAGCCGTGCAGAAGGGATTCCCCAGGCAGCGAAACGCGCCAGATTGCGCCACTCGGTCCGTACGCGCGGCGGCACCAGCCACTGCCGCAACCCGAACCAGCGCCGGGTCAAGCGCCGGCCATTGCCGGCATAGCGTTTCACGTAATAGCGGCGCCCTTCGAGCTCGACACGAATGACGTGGCTCAGCGGCGCACGCGCCACGAGCTCGCCGGAGAGCGCGAACACGGCATCCATACTCGCGAAATGACGTGCGGCGACGCCATCGTTGAAAACCGGATCAAACCACCACGACATCATGCGTTTCTGCCTGGCGCATACTTGCGCCGGTAACGCGCCAGCAAATGCTGCGCCTCTCGCTCAAGATAGTCGAGCAGGTGACGCTGCTCCCGGAGCACATCCCGCCACGGACGCTGGAAATACCCAGCGAGAAAACGCAAGCGATCACGCCGGGTCAA
>CAYUYI010000306.1:1660-3447 GCA_964448995.1 uncultured Propionivibrio sp.
TCGGCGCGGGCGGATTCACCGACCAGTCACGACAGTAATCCTCAAGACTGACGGTATTGACCAGTTCCTCGGTAATGATGAAAGAATGCTGCTGCGCCGGATTGGCACCCCGTTCAGCAAAAGCCACGGGGGTCATGCTATCCACCCCGAGCTCCGCCAGTCGGCGCAGGGCCCGATATTCATTACCTGCACCGAGCACCGGCGCGCGCAGGCAAACGAGGTTCTTGACGATTTCCGCCCAGCCTACGCCGCGATGGATCTTGACGAAGTAACCACGTCCGTCGACCTCGGTTCGCAGCGTGCGACGTGCTTCAAGTTCTCGAAACACTTCGCCGCGCAATGCCTCGACCGCCTCGAACGGGTCGCGCCCGGCCCACAGCCGGTCGAAGGGCGCAGCAAGCCAGACCTGCTCGTTCATGCGGCCCCCTGCAAAATGATGTCCGCTGCGCGCTCGGCATTGCTGTAAATGTCAGCCGTCTCGGCAAAGGCCAAGGCATTGGCCCGCCAGCGCTCGCGGGCGGGCGCATCATTTAGCATGTCCACCAGCATCAGCTCGAGCATCGATTGTTCGAACGGCTCGGCGAGTACGCGTCCCGCATCGGCGTCGGCAATGTAGTGCGCATAGCCGCACACCGCCGTCACCAGCACCGGCAATCCGGCCACCACCGCTTCGAGCAAGACGGTGCCAGTATTTTCGTGGTAGGCGGGATGAATCAACAAATCGGCGCCGAGAAGGAAACGCGGGATGTCGCTTCGCCCGGGGAAAATGGTCACCTGATCGGCCAGTCTCAGATCGGCGGCTTGGCGCTTGAATTCGGAAGGGTCATCCTGCCCGATGACAAAAAGCCGTGTCCGCACTCGCAGATGTGCGGGCAGGGCCGCGAGCGCCTTGATACTGCGATCGAGCCCCTTGGTCTTAAAGCCAGAGCCGACTTGCAGCAGCAGGAGATCGTCTTCACCCAACCCGAACTCGTGGCGAAAGGCGGCACGAATTTCGGCCGCATTGGGCGGTGCCCTGCGATCCCGAGCGATGCCCGGCGGCAGCAAGTGAAAGCGTGACGCCGGCGTTCCGTAATGCCGTTCAAACAACGGCTGCTGCAACTGCGAGATCATCAATATTTCGGTCTTGCTGTTACGCGCGAACACCGCGCGCTCGTAGGCCGAAAAGTGCCGATAACGCGACGAAAAACGGTAGAGCGGATTGCGCAACGTCCGTGCTTTTTCCTCATAGCAGGGATCGGCCGCGAAATAGACATCCAGCCCCGGCATCTTGTTGAAGCCAATGACCCGGTCGACCGGTTGCTGTTTCATATGCTGACGCACCCAGCGCGTAAATTTTTCGTAACGCCGCGCATTGCTCCAGGCATTGACCGGAACTTGCACCACCTCAAAACCCGCTGGCGTCTCGCCCTCCCATTCGAGGACATAAACCCGAATTGAGTGGCCACGGACCTGACAGGCCATCGCGATGCGTAGAAAGTCTCGCTGCAGCCCGCCGAAAGGGAAGTACTTGTAAAGACAAAAGGCCAGTTTCATCAGAGTGGCTCCGGCGGCGGCTCGACACCGCGACGCTGCTTGTATCGGTTATATCCCCACAAGTACTGCTGCGGGCATTGTCGGATCAGAATCTCGATTTCGCGACTGATCTGCTGCGCACGCGCCTCGGTCGTGCCGACAATCGGCTGGGTCGGCGCCTGCAGATGGAAATGGTAGCCCGCCCCCGCCGGCAACCGTTCGGCCCAGACCATGATCACGGCCGCACCGCTTTCGGTCAGCCGGGCGGCCAA
>CAYUYI010000307.1:0-3438 GCA_964448995.1 uncultured Propionivibrio sp.
GATTTCTTGCGACACGTCAATGTCGGCAGCGAGGCGATGTTGGCGACCGATCAGGCGCGCGTGCGCGAGATTTCGCAGCGTTATCGCTGGCGTAACCCGCAGGGCGAAACCGTCGACTTTCTCAGCGACAACGAAATCGAGAATCTGACGATTCGCGCCGGTACGTTGACGCAGGCCGAGCGCGAGATCATCAACTACCATATCGTGGCGACGATCAAGATGCTCGAATCGTTGCCGTGGCCGAAGCATTTGCGGCACGTGCCCGAGTATGCCGGCGGGCATCACGAACGCATGGATGGCAAGGGCTACCCGAAAGGGCTCAAGCGCGACGAGATGTCCGTCCAGGCGAGGATCATGGGCATCGCTGACATCTTTGAAGCGCTGACCGCGCGCGATCGGCCCTACAAGCCGGCGCTGAAAATTTCCGAGGCGCTTGGCATCATGGCCGGCTTCAGCCGCAATGGGCACGTCGATCCCGACTTGTTCGAGGTGTTCGTGCGGCAAAAGGTCTATCTGCGCTACGCGCAGCAGTATCTCGAGCCGACCCAGATCGACACCGTGCCAGGCGACGCTTTGCCCTGAGATGACAGGCGGCCCGGCGACGATTGCCGGGTGCGTACGGTAGAATCCCGTATCGCTTCCCGGAAAATTCGCCATGTACCTGCTTGCGCCCAGCATTCTCTCTGCTGATTTCACCCGTCTTGGTGCCGAAGTCACCGATGTCGTCGCCGCCGGTGCCGACTGGATTCATTTCGACGTGATGGACAATCATTACGTGCCGAACATGACCGTCGGCCCCCTGGTTTGCGCGGCGATCCGTCCGCTGACATCGGCGACGATCGACGTGCATCTGATGGTCAAGCCCGTGGATCGGCTGATCCCGGAATTTGCCAAAGCCGGGGCCAATGTCATCACCTTTCATCCGGAAGCGTCCGAACATATTGACCGTAGCCTGTCACTGATCCGGGAACAGGGCTGCCAGGCCGGGCTGGTGTTCAATCCGGCGACGCCGCTGAGTTATCTCGACTACGTCATGGACAAAATCGACCTGGTGCTGCTGATGAGCGTCAATCCCGGGTTTGGCGGGCAATCCTTCATCCCGGCAACGCTGGGCAAACTGCGGCAGGCGCGGGAGCGTATCGAAGCGTATGCGCGAGAGACCGGACGTAGGATTCGGTTGGAGGTCGACGGCGGCGTCAAGGTGGACAATATCGCCGAAATCGCCCGGGCTGGCGCCGATACCTTTGTCGCCGGGTCGGCGATCTATGGTGCGCGCCGGGCCGCTGATGCGCATGGCTACGATTCGGTGATTGCCGACTTTCGCCAGGCGCTGGCAGGGGTGGCGTGATGGCCAGCGAAACGATGCTCTCGCAGCCGATTCGCGCTGTCCTGTTCGATCTCGATGGCACCCTGATCGACACCTTGCCCGATCTGCATGCCGCCGCGTGCGCCATGCTGAACGATCTGGGGCGCCCGCCGCTGCCGCTGGAATCGATCCGTGCCTATGTCGGACGGGGCATTCCCAACCTGATCAAGCGCGTGCTGGCCAATTCGTTGCATGTTGCCGAAGATCCCAATCCGCCGCCGCCCGAAGCGGTCGCCAGTTATCGGCGGCACTACGCGCGTGAGAATGGACGCAACGCCAAAGTCTATCCGGGGGTCCTGGAAGGGCTCGCGTCGCTTCGCGCCCAAGGGTTGCCGCTGGGTGTGGTGACTAACAAGGCCGATGCCTTCATCCAGCCTCTGCTCGAGCAAACCGGCCTGTCCGGTTATTTCGATGTGCTCGTCGGCGGTGACCGGCTGCCAAAGGTCAAGCCGGATCCGATGCCGCTGGTCTGGGCCTGTGGCCGTCTCGGCGTGTCAACGACGGAAACCCTGTTCATCGGCGATTCGATCAACGATGCGCTGGCGGCACGCGCTGCCGGTTGCCCCGTCTTTCTGCTGCCTTACGGCTACAACGAGGACCGGGATGTACATGAACTCGACTGCGATGCTATAGTCGAATCTGTCCGTGACGCCGTCAAACTGATCCGGACACCTGAAACCGTCTGAATACCGCATGACACCACTTCATCACAATCTGCATCTGGAGCCCGCATTCTGGGCGGAGGCGTGGCCCTGGCGACCCTGCCAGTAACCCCGTCTGTCCGGCCGGTGCGTTCACGCGCGCCGGTGATCCTGCTGCAGCATCTGTGAATGGAGTTTTCCCATGACTGAATCGGTATTCAACCGGTTGGCCGCTGAAGGCTACAACCGTATTCCCGTTACCCTCGAAACCTTTGCTGACCTCGACACGCCGCTGTCGATCTACCTCAAGCTGGCCAACGGGCCTTACACCTATCTGCTCGAATCGGTACAGGGCGGCGAACGTTTCGGGCGCTATTCGATCATCGGCCTGAGCAGTCCCACCCGTATCGTCGTGCAGGGGCACCAAGTGCTGGTACTGACCGGCAACCGGATTGCCGAGCGCGAGGACGATACCAACCCGCTGGAATTTATCGGCAAGTACATGAAGCGCTTCCGCGCAGCACCGCAGGCCGGATTACCGCGCTATTGCGGCGGGCTGGTCGGCTGCTTTGGTTACGATACCGTCCGCTACATCGAGAAAAAGCTCACCCGCACGACCAAGGCCGACGATCTGGGCACCCCGGATATCGTGCTGTTGCTCTCCGAAGAAATCGCCGTCGTCGACAACCTGTCCGGCAAATTGACCTTGGTGGTTTATGCCGAGCCCGGCGTGCCCGGCGCTTACCAGAAAGCGCAGGCGCGGTTACGCGAGTTGCTGGCACGCCTGCGTCAGCCAGTCGAGATTCCAGCCGAGACCTCGGGCAATTCGCAGCCGGCGGTTTCCCTGTTCGGCGAAGCGCATTTTAAACAGGCGGTGGTCCGGGCCAAGCAGCACATCACCGAGGGCGACATCATGCAGGTCGTCCTTTCCCAGCGCATGGTCAAACCATTCGCTGCCAGCCCGCTGGCGCTCTACCGTTCCTTGCGCTCGCTGAATCCGTCGCCGTACATGTTCTATTTCGATTTCGAGGACTTCCATGTCGTCGGCGCCTCGCCGGAGATTCTTGTCCGTCTGGAAGGCGACACGGTGACGGTGCGTCCGATTGCCGGCACGCGCAAACGCGGTGCGACGTTTGAGGAAGATCAGGCATTGGCCGCCGATCTGCTGGCGGATGAAAAAGAACGCGCCGAACACATCCAGTTGCTCGACCTCGGACGCAACGACGCCGGGCGGGTGGCGAAGATCGGCAGCGTCAAGCTGACCGAAAACATGATTGTCGAGCGCTACTCGCACGTGATGCATATCGTTTCCAACGTCGAGGGCAAACTGCAATCCGGTCTCAATGCCCTCGACGTGCTACGGGCGACCTTCCCGGCCGGGACCGTTTCCGGCGCCCCCAAGGTGCGAGCGATGGAGATCATCGACGAACT
>CAYUYI010000308.1:0-3436 GCA_964448995.1 uncultured Propionivibrio sp.
GGATGCTGATCGTGGGATACAGCTACGGCATCCGTTCCGAACGCCGCCTGTGCGAGGAGATCCATCTGAACCTGGCGTACCGCTGGTTCTGCCGCCTCAGCTTGGAGGATGTAGTCCCTGACCACTCGACTTTCTCAAAGAATCGGCATGGCCGGTTTAGAGAGAGCGGAGCCTTCCGCTGGGTGTTCGACGAAGTAGTGCGCCGTTGCATGGCAGCAGGCCTGGTCAAAGGAGAAGGCTTTGCGGTAGATGCCAGCCTGATCGCCGCCAATGCCAGTCACCAGCACAGCATCCAGCCGGGAGAATCATGTGAATTAGCGCGTACCGAGATCGATACTCGGCCGATGCGCGAGTACCTGGCGGCGCTCGATGGCGTAAGCGAAGCGGTCGCACCGCGCAAGATTTCACTGAGCGATCCGCATTCCCGTTGGACAGCAGCCAAGGGCGGCGTTGCCTTCTTCGCCTACTCGACCAACTACCTGATCGATACAGCTCACGGTGTGATCTTGGATGTCGAGGCTACCCCGTCGCATCGGAACGCTGAAGTCGATTCGACCAAGGTTATGGTCGATCGCGTTGAGGCGCGGTTCGATTTGAAACCGAAACGCCTGATTGCCGATACGGCGTATGGCACAGCCCCCATGCTCGGCTGGATGGTGGAGGAGAAGGCCATTGAGCCGCACATCCCGGTATTTGACAAGAGCGAGCGCAAAGATGGGACCTTCGATCGCGGTGCCTTCCAGTGGAATGAGGCCGCTGACGAGTATCGCTGTCCTGCGGACAAGCCGCTGCGCAAGCAATGGCGCCCGTTCAAGACGCCGCGATCCCATATCACCAAGGCTGGTACCGTCATTTACTTGGCGCGAAAGAGCGATTGCTCGGCCTGTCCGTTGAAGCCGCAATGCTGTCCCAATGTTCCCATTCGCAAGATTGCCCGTAGCCTTCATGAGGATGCGCGTGAGGTGGCACGACAGATCGCTACAACGCCTGAGTATCAACGCTCACGCTGCGAACGGAAGAAGGTCGAGATGCTGTTCGCCCATCTGAAGTCGATCCTGAAACTCGATCGCTTGCGCTTGCGTGGTCTGACAGGCGCTTCTGATGAATTTACCCTTGCCGGAATCGCACAGAATCTGCGCCGCATGGCCAAGCTGATTGGTTGCGGACCGCCTATTCAGGGGATTGGTGCGCCCGTTTGAGGCGAAATCCTCCCGATCAATCCACTACTGGGGCTTCAGAACCCAGGTGAAACGCCCGAAAGGGCAAAAACATCATTGCAACGCTCTGCGAAAGACCTTCAAGTCCGACTCCGAATCGGGTTTTTCAACAGAATCCGGCAGAAGCAGACCTTGGGCTTTAGTCCAGAGTCTGGCAGCAACGCGCCGGTCAACTGCTGGTGGCGGTCAATGGCTGCTGAATTGCGGATGAACTCGAACTTTTTACCCCCAATAGGCATTCACTGCTTTGGTGCCGCTACGACAGGTTTCTGAGCGAAGCGGTTGTACAGGGCGCAGCTGACTGAGTGGTGGTCGCCAAATGCCGACCTTGGGCCTATCTGAAAAATTCTCGTTGAGAGATCCTCGTCAAGCCTAACTTTTTTGGGAACTTCGTCTTTGTCAATGCGAGGGAGGATGTATGCGTCGCTACCGACGACGCTCCTCCACATGACATGCCACCGACCACGATCGCCGTTCTTGGCACCGTGATATCCTAATGTGATTCCTGATTTGCCAGAGGGGTAGTGTATGCATACCAATGCAGATTCTGGGTTGAACGACAAAAAATCGCGCCATCTCACTCAGTGTTTGACGGTCGGCACCTTGCTGCTGGCTTCGTTCACTACCGCAGCTATAGCGCGTGACCAAGGCTACTATCCAGTGCAGGAATTGCTGGTCACTGGCGAGACCGTTGTCGGCGAAAAAATTCAATACCCCACCACAGGTGCACCCAAGATCACCGTTGCCGTGGTGACGGTTGCCCCCGGCTCTCCCGCCGCCTTTCATCGCCACCCGGTGCCGCTGGTTGCCTACATTCTGGAAGGCGAACTCACCGTCGATTATGGCGAGAAGGGTGTGAAAACCTTTCGCCAGGGCGATGCGGTGGTCGAGGCGATGAGCTTGCCGCATCGCGGCATGAATCTGGGCGGTGGTGTCGTCAAGCTTCTCGCCGTATATATCGGTGCGGATGGCTCGGCCAATGTAGCGCTGGAGAAGTAGCCTGTTGCCACTGGCAATCCGGTCAAAGCCGGAGCCTGTGGTTGGATCAATGGCAACATTGAAGGAGGCAGGATGGACGATTTCATGCAAGCCGCGATAGCGGAAGCCCAAGCCGGATTCGCCGAGGGTGGCATTCCGATCGGGTCGGTGCTGGTCCATCGCGGCACGATCATTGGTCGGGGTCACAACCGCCGCGTCCAGAAAGGAAGCGTGATCCTGCACGGCGAAATGGATGCCCTGGAGAACGCCGGTCGGCAGTCGGCACAGGTCTATCGCGAGTCCGTGCTCTACACGACCTTATCGCCTTGCTCGATGTGTTCCGGTGCGATTCTGCTCTACGGTATCCCTAGGGTCGTCATCGGCGAGAACCTCACCTTCATGGGGGAGGAAGATCTGTTGCGTTCGCGTGGTGTGGCTGTGGAGTTGCTTCAGGACAGCACCTGCATTGCCCTGATGCGCGAATTCATCGCGCAACATCCAGCGCTTTGGAACGAGGACATTGGGGAAACGGCCCGAACCAGTGTGGGGTTGTGAGTCAGCAGGAAGTCGCAATTTTTGCGATAGGTGGAACGGCGGGAATCGTGTTCCCGGAATGCGCAAGGAGAAGATCAGGTCTGGCAGTTGGCAGAGGCATTACGCGCTTCCGGTCTAAAGTTCGACGTCACATACACCAGAAGTCTTCACCGCACCACTACTACCGCTCGCCCTGTCGCCGAGGCTCTGGGAATCTGCCGTTCAGTTTAATCTCCGATTGACTGGCAGTTTACCAACTCATTCCCGCCCGACAGCGTTCGAAAGGTCAACGGCGGCTCAGGTCGACTATCTGCCAGGCAGCACCCGGCGTTTTTCCGAAAGCATCATGCTCGGACAAGGCTGCTCGATCGAATAAACCCGCATGTCCTTAGAGCGTGGCGTGCCAATCCTCAATGGAACGACGATAGCCAATTGGTAGATTTGGCGGGAGTGCGGAAACAGGGAACAGCGCTAGCTTCCGATGTTCGTGACTTACCTCTGGAACAAACGGGCCGTTTGAGACGCACCCATAGGTTGCAATGAAGACGTGCTTGCCGGGAATTACCTCAAATAGATAGGAATCGATTAATCGCTGCGCCTGAACACGAATGTTCGCTTCCTCAAGAAATTCGCGCTCCACGGTCTCGTGAGGTTGTTCTCCGACCTCAACGCGACCGCCGGGTAGTTCCCATTCGTCACGGCAGTTA
>CAYUYI010000309.1:0-3429 GCA_964448995.1 uncultured Propionivibrio sp.
GCCTCCATCGCCCAGAACACCGAGAACGCCCGCGTCACCGACGGCATGGCCTCGAAGGCCGCCCATGAAGCCGCCGAGGGCGGCGAGGCGGTCTCCAAGACGGTCGAGGACATGAAGTCGATCGCCAGCAAGATCGGCATCATCGACGACATCGCCTATCAGACCAATCTGCTGGCGCTCAACGCCGCCATCGAGGCGGCCCGGGCCGGCGATCACGGCAAGGGCTTTGCCGTCGTCGCCGCCGAGGTGCGCAAGCTGGCCGAGCGCTCGCAGGTCGCCGCACAGGAGATCGGCGATCTGGCTTCGTCCTCGGTCAAGCAGGCCGAACGCGCCGGGTCGCTGCTGACGGAGATGGTCCCGACCATCCGCAAGACCTCCGATCTGGTCCAGGAGATCGCTTCGGCCTCGTCCGAGCAGTCGGCCGGCGTCGGCCAGATCAACGGGGCGATGGGGCAGCTCAATCAGGCGACGCAGCAGAATGCCTCGGCTTCCGAGGAACTGGCCGCCACCGCCGAGGAACTGGGCTCACAAGCCGAACAGTTGCAGCAGACCATGACGTTCTTCCGGACCTGAGAAAGCGCTACGCATCCCGGCAGGAGTCAATCGGCTGCCTACTATCTGATTGCACGGGTGATTCGGCGATCCCGACTTCGATTCAACCCGTGCGCATCTCAATTTGCCGATATCACTCGATTTCTTTTGCCTTGCCGGCAAACCATTCGGTGAGAAAACCCGCCATCGCCTGCACTTTGGCGGAAAGATGTCGGCGTGTCGGATAGACCACCTGAATGGCAAGCGTACGCAAATGCCAGTCAGGCAGCACGCGCGACAGGAGACCGCGGGCGAGATACGGCTGCAGGATGAAGCATGGGGCAAAAACGACCCCGGCGTCGGCCACGGCGATTTCCGTCAGCAGCATGCCGTTATTCGAGTGAATCGGGCCACCGAAGCGCACGCTGACCGTCGCACCATCGCTTCCGACAAAATCCGCCTGGTTGCCGGTGGCGGCATGGCTGTAGGTCAGACAGGCGTGATGGGTCAGATCGTTCGGTTCGGCTGGTGCGCCGGCCCGAGCCAGATAGCCGGGGGAAGCGGCGGCCAGTACGGTGGTTTCACCGATCCGCCGCGCGACCAGATTATCACTGCCGACCCGCCCGACACGAATGGCCATATCCAGTCCTTCTTCGGCAAAATCCGAGACACTGTCTGACAGCACCAGATCAAGGGTAATGTCGGGGTAACGACGCGAAAATTCGGCGAAAGCGGGTGCCAGCCGCAGTGTCGCCAGCGCAATCGGCGCTGTCAGTCGCAGGCGCCCGCGCGGGCGTCGCGCCAGCCCGGAGACGCTCGTTTCGGTTTCCTCCAGATCAGCCAGCAGTTGGGTACAACGCTCGAAATAGGCGAAGCCTTCGTCAGTCGGGCTCATCCGCCGCGTCGTTCGGTTGATCAGCCGCACATTGAGATGCGCCTCCAGTTGCGACACGTGGCGCGAGACCGCTGTCGTCGACACCCCCAGCCGCTCGGCGGCGGCGGCAAAACCACCGGCCTCGATCACCGCACAAAACACGCGCATCGCCTCGAATCGATCCATTTAATTATCCCGATTTATGCAACAGATAATCAATCTTATCACCGTTTATCCCGAATATTGTTTTGACTATAGTTCGCCTCAACGCCAAGGCCACTGGCCAGCGCCCCCTCAACTGCCACCATATTTTCTGGAGACGAACATGACCACCGCAACCATCCCCACTACGACGTTCTCGAATGCCGCGCCCTCAACCACGCAACGGATAGCCGTCGACTACGGCATTGCCGTGCTGCGCATCGCGCTCGGCACCATGTTCCTCGCCCACGGTTTGCTCAAGGTCTTGGTTTTTACGTTGCCAGGGACTGCCGCTTTTTTCGAATCCGTGGGGTTCCCCGGATTTACGGCCTACATCGTCGCACCGGCCGAGGTTCTCGCCGGCATCGCGCTGGTGGTCGGCTTCCAGACCCGGCTTGTCGCCGCGGCGACGATTCCGCTATTACTCGGCGCGCTCTCCGTCCATCTCGGGAACGGTTGGACATTCAGCGCACCTAAAGGAGGCTGGGAATACCCGCTCTATCTCGTGGTACTCGCCATCGCGCAGAGCCTGCTCGGTAGCGGTGCTTTCTCGATTGATCAAACCCGTCGTGCCTGATGAACGATTTCGCCACTGACCCCAAGGAGACTCAAATGAAACTCTATTTCTCACCCGTTGCCTGCTCGCTCTCACCCCACATCGCCCTGCGCGAGGCGGGTCTCGATTTTGAACTTGTCCGTGTCGATCTCAAATCGCACACGTTGGCGTCCGACGGTAGCGACTTCACCCGAATCAATCCGAAGGGCTACGTACCCGTCCTCGAACTCGACGACGGCACCCGCCTGAGCGAAGGCCCGGCAATCGTCCAGTACATCGCCGATCTCAAGCCAGAAACAGGTCTTGCCCCGAAGAACGGTACGCTCGCCCGCTATCGCCTGCAGGAATGGCTGTCGTACATCAATTCGGAGATTCATAAGGGGTTCGGCCCGCTGTTCAATCCGGCGACACCGGAAGAGACCAAGGCTGCGGCCCGGAAGAATCTTGCCAAACGCCTCGACTACGTGGCTGCACATCTGGAAAAGCATGCCTACCTGCTGGGCGAACAATTCACCGTCGCCGACGGTTATCTGTTCACTGTCCTCAATTGGGGCCAATGGACCGGCATTGACGTCAAGCAATGGCCGTCGCTCGTGGCATTCCAGGAACGCATCGGCAGCCGTCCCGCCGTCAAGGCCGCACAGGCCGCCGAGGCGGCCAAGAACTAATCCGGCCATCCGGCGCAGGGCGCGGCGAATCGCCTCGCAGCACATTGCCGTGCCCACCGCATCACCGGACATCACGAATCGACCACAGGAACTGTCATGCCCCAACAACCCGTCCTCTTCCTTTCGCACGGATCACCGATGACCGCACTGGGGGGCGGTGAGCTTAGCCGTGTCTGGGAAGCGCTGGCGTCCCGCTTGGCGCCCCCCGCCGCGATCGTGATGGTATCGGCACATTGGACGACCCGATTGCCGATGGTTTCCGGCGCCGCTCACCCGGAAACCATCCATGACTTCGGCGGTTTCCCCGCCGAACTATATCAACTGCGCTACCCCGCCCCCGGCGCCCCGGAACTCGCTCAACGCCTCAAGCAACAACTGACCGAATCCGGCATTGCGACGGGAATCGATGCTTCGCACGGGCTCGACCACGGCGCCTGGGTGCCCCTGCGCAGCCTGTTCCCCGCGGCCGACGTACCGGTATTGCAACTCTCGGTACAACCCGAGCGGTGTGCTCGCCATCACTGGGCGTTGGGTGCCGCACTCACGCCGCTGACCAAGGAAAATGTGTTGATCGTGGCGTCCGGTCACATGACGCACAA
>CAYUYI010000310.1:0-3416 GCA_964448995.1 uncultured Propionivibrio sp.
ACGGGCGAACGAGGCGGTGAGACTGGTTTTGCCGGTTCCCCCCTTGCCGCTGAGAATAACGAGTTCCTTCATGGCATAGCCTCGATGGCTGTGTTGCCGCCAATGTGAGCGGCGATATTCCGCCACAAGCGTTCAAAATGCTTGCGATATTCGGGCAACGCTTCAACAATAATTTGCCCGCGAGAATACGCCTCGGCGATGCGACGATCGTCCGGAATTTCAAGCAGGACGGGAATGCCTTCTCGAGCGCAGTAGTCCTGCACCCGGTCGTCGCCAATGCCGACGCGGTTGATCACCACGCCGAACGGTACTCGCAGTTCGCGGGCCGTTTCGACGGCCAAACTGAGATCGTGCAAGCCGAAGGGAGTAGGTTCGGTGACTAGTACAGCGTAATCCGCGCCGCGTAACGTGGCGACGGCCGGGCAGGCCGTGCCCGGCGGTGCGTCCAGGATGGCCGGCAAGTCGTCGCTCAGGCGATTCTTGACCGCATGGACGATTGTTGACGCCAGTGAAACCCCAACGTCAAGGCAACCGCTGATCAGTGTGATGTGGTTGTCCTGAAAAGTGCGGACTTCGCCGACGCGAAAATCCTGTTCGCGGATGGCGTCGCGCGAGCAGACTAGGCTGCATCCGCCACATCCATGGCACAGTTCGGGAAACACCATCGGGGCGCGGCACAGCGACGCCAGCGCATTGAACTGGCAAAACTCGACGCATTCGTCACAGGCGTTGCAGGCGTCGGCGTCAATTTCAGGAACAGCGATGGCAATTTCCTCTTCGGAAATCAGTGTGCCGTTCAGAAAGAGGTGGGCGTTCGGCTCCTCGACATCGCAGTCGAGCAATTGTAGGGGTTTGTCAAAGACACGCGCCAAGTTGACGGCAACGCTGGTCTTGCCGGTACCGCCTTTACCCGAAGCAATCGCGACGATCATGACTGTTTCCCTTTGCAGTACTCTCGCAGGCCCCGCCGCTGGGCCGTTTCTGCGTCAACTTCGTCGTACCAGCCGTTGCGAGAGGGCTCGATACAGTCGAATTTCGCGATGAATGGCTTGATGTCGAGCAAGGGCGAACCGTCGAGAATGTCCGCTCCTCGAAAATGCAGGATTCTGCCGTCGATACCGAGCAATTCGACGACGCTGAGGCCGATGGCATTCGGGCGAGCGGGATACCGTGTGGCGAAAATGCCGCGCTCCACGTCTTGCAGGAACGGTCGGACTCTCAGTTTTGGGCGTTCGGCGCGGTCCAGGTGGTAAATCAAGTAAACATGCGAAAAGCCGTCGAGATCGAGCAGTCCTTCCGCGAATTCTGGGTGTATCTCGACACGCCCCTCGCATTCCCGCGCAAAGACCGGCTGAATCGGCGTGCGTTCAGCGCAGAGGTGTTCGCTTCGGATGAAACCGATTGGCGTGAATCCAATCAGCGGCTTGATCATGCCCAATGGCCTTCGACATTTGCAGCGGCCGCCTGGACCAAGTTGCCGGCGCGGTAACGCGCCAGCGCTTCGGCAATGGTCGGCGCATCGGTGTTGAAGACTTTGACGCCGGCTGCTTCAAGCACGCGAAACGCTTTCGGGCCGCAATGACCGGTGATGAGGCCGCCGGCACCCGCCTTGACGATTGTCTGCGCGGCTTGAATGCCGGCTCCCTGAGCCGCATCACGGTTCTGGTGATTGCTGATGACTTCGCAGGTTTCGCTTTGCAAGTCGACGATGAGGAAGTTGCGCGTACGCCCGAAGCTCGGGTCGAGCGGGGCCGAAAGGCTGTCGCCTTGGGTGGTGAAGGCGATTTTCATGGGCAAGCTTTCATTTAGTTAGGTTGTCGATACGTCGATACTGGCATAAGCCAATATCAATTGCAAGCCGAAAAGGCGTGTTTTCGTGGCATATGCCATAATTACGCATTCGCGGCAATGTTCGATCGTCTTTGACGTATGCCGCGCCTACATTTCATGCGAGGACGCTATGCCTTTAATTGTCTTGCCCGACGACGCGCAACAAAGTTTTTCCGAACCGGTGACCGCCCTGCAGGTCGCGCAGAGCATTGGCGCCGGATTGGCGCGCGGCGCGCTGGCGGCGCGCATCAATGGGAATCTCCGTGATCTCGCCACGCCAATCGATGCCGACGCTCAATTCGCCGTGGTGACCGAGCGCGATCCGGAGGGCTTGGCCTTGCTGCGGCATTCCTGCGCGCATCTGATGGCTATGGCCGTCAAGCAGCTCTATCCGGATGCTCAGGTGACGATCGGCCCGACCATCGAGGACGGTTTCTACTACGACTTTGCCTATTCGCGCCCCTTTACCCCGGACGACCTCGGTCACATTGAGCAGCGGATGCGCGAACTGGCCCAGGCCGACATTCCCGTGCAGCGCTGCAAAGTATCGCGCGAAGAGGCGATCGGGCTGTTCGAGTCGATGGGGGAGACCTACAAGTGCGAGATCATTCGCGACCTGCCGGAAGACGCGACGATCTCGCTCTATCGGCAAGGCGATTTCGTCGATCTTTGTCGCGGCCCGCATATTCCTTCGACGGGACGCCTCAGGGCCTTCAAGCTCATGAAGGTGGCCGGCGCCTACTGGCGAGGCGACTCACGCAATGCCATGCTACAGCGGATCTATGGAACCTGCTGGGCCGACGCGAAAACGCTGGAGGATTACCTCCGGCGACTGGAGGAGGCAGCGAAGCGCGACCACCGCAAGCTTGGCGCCCAGCTCGATTTGTTCCACTTCGACGAATGCGCGCCCGGTTCGGTGTTCTGGCACAGCAAGGGCTGGACGCTGTTCCAGCAGCTCATCGCCTACATGCGCCAGCGCCAGTTCGACGCAGGCTACGAGGAAGTGAATACGCCGGACGTGATGGACCGCTCGCTATGGGAGCTTTCCGGCCACTGGGCCAACTACCGCGACCACATGTTCACCACCGAGACCGAGGACGGCCGCACCTTCGCGCTGAAGCCGATGAACTGCCCGGGCGGCGTCGCCATCTTCGCCAATGGCCTGAAGAGCTACCGCGACCTGCCGATTCGCATGGCCGAGTTCGGCAAGGTTCACCGCTACGAGCCGTCGGGCGCGCTGCACGGCCTGTTGCGCGTGCGCCACTTCACGCAGGACGACGCGCACATCTTCTGCACCACCGCGCAGATGCAGTCCGAGTGCGAGACGGTCGTCCGGCTGATCCTAAACATCTACCGCGACTTCGGCTTCAACGACGTGGCGATCAAGCTGTCGACTCGCCCGGCCAACCGCATCGGCAGCGACGAAACCTGGGATCTGCTCGAACATGCGCTGTCGGCGTCTCTTGACGCGATGGAACTGGCCTACACGACCAACCCGGGCGAGGGTGCCTTCTACGGGCCGAAACTCGAGTTCGTCCTGCGCGACGCGATCGGCCGCGACTGGCAGTGCGGCACGCTGCAGGTCG
>CAYUYI010000311.1:0-3414 GCA_964448995.1 uncultured Propionivibrio sp.
GACAACACGCTGGCGCAGAGCCTGCGCCGCTTCGACAAGGGCGGCGAGGCCTTCTACGACCAGATCTCGGCGCTGCACAAGTCGGTGCGCGGTTCGAATCCGGACGCTGCGCTGTATTGGTTCTGCCGCATGCTCGATGGCGGTGCCGACCCGCGCTACCTGGCGCGGCGCATCGTGCGCATGGCCTGGGAAGACATCGGTCTGGCCGACCCGCGCGCGGTGCAGGTGGCCGCCACCGCCGCCGAAACCTATGAGCGCTTGGGATCGCCGGAAGGCGAGCTGGCGCTGGCCGAAGCGGTAATCTACTTGGCCGTGGCCGCCAAGTCGAACGCCGCCTACGTCGCGTATAATGCGGCCCGGGCGTTCGTTTCCAAAGACGGATCGCGACCGGTGCCGCTGCATCTGCGCAACGCGCCGACCAAATTGATGCGCGAGCTCGATTACGGCAAGGATTACCGTTACGCGCACGACGAGGAAGGCGGTTACGCGGCAGGCGAAAAATATCTGCCGGAAGGCATGCCGGCTGTCGAATGGTACCGTCCGGTGGAACGCGGGCTGGAACTCAAGATCGGCGAGAAACTGGCGCATTTGCGCGAACTGGATCGTGCGGCGCGAAAGAACGCAAAGAAATGAAAACACTGAGGACTCGACATGCTTGACATTCAATTGCTGCGGACCAACATCGATGCGGTCTGCGAACGGCTCGCCACGCGCGGCTATACGCTCGACACGGCGACTTTCCAGAAACTCGAAGGCGAGCGCAAGACGCTGCAGACGCGCACTCAAGACTTGCAGGCCTCGCGCAACAGCCTGTCCAAGCAGATCGGCATGCTCAAGGGTAAGGGCGAGGATGCCTCGGCCGTGATGGCTGAAGTGGCGGCGATGAAGAGCGAGCTCGAAGCCAATGAAGCGCGCCTCGGCGAACTGCTCAAGGAACTGGAAGATTTCGTTGCGACGATCCCAAACCTGCCGCAGGAGAGCGTGCCGGTCGGCAAGTCGGAAGTGGATAACGTCGAAGTCCATCGCTGGGGCACGCCGCGTCAGTTCGATTTTGAGGTCAAGGATCACGTTGATGTGGGCGAGACGCTTGGCCTGATCGATTTCGGCGCCGCCGCCAAGATTTCCGGTGCGCGTTTCTCACTGCTCAAGGGGGGCATTGCCCGCCTGCATCGTGCGCTGTCGCAGTTCATGCTCGACGTGCATACCAGCGAGCACGGCTACACGGAGGTTTATACGCCCTATCTCGTCAATGCGGCGAGCATGTTCGGCACCGGCCAGTTGCCAAAGTTCGAGGCCGACCTGTTCAAGATTTTGCGCCCCGAGGCCGAACCGCTGTACCTGATCCCGACTGCCGAAGTGCCGGTGACCAACATCGTCCGCGACGAAATCCTGGCGCAGGACGCGCTGCCGCTGAAACTCGTGTGCCACACGCCGTGCTTCCGTTCCGAGGCGGGTTCCTACGGCAAAGACACGCGCGGCATGATCCGCCAGCACCAGTTTGACAAGGTCGAGCTTGTGCAGGTCGTCGCTGCCGAGAAGTCGAACGAAGCGCACGAGGAACTGACGCGTCACGCCGAAATCATTCTGGAGAAACTCGGGCTGCCGTATCGGCGCGTCGCGCTGTGCACCGGCGACATGGGTTTCTCCTCGGCCAAGACCTACGACCTTGAAGTCTGGCTGCCGGCGCAGAACACCTATCGGGAAATCTCGTCCTGCTCGAACTTTGAGGCCTTCCAAGCGCGGCGCATGCAGGCGCGCTGCCGCAACGACAAAAACAAGACCGAACTTGTGCATACCCTGAACGGATCTGGTCTTGCGGTTGGCCGGACGCTAGTGGCGATTCTGGAAAATTACCAGAATGCCGATGGTGGCGTTACGGTGCCCCCAGCATTGCGTCCGTATCTGGGCGGGCTTGAAACGATTTCCAGATAAATTTCTCCGATTTGCGTTTCATCGGCTCGTAGGGCGGTTCGAAGCGGTTGAGGATGTCGGCATAAATGCGGATGTTTTCGGTCATGATTACCGCCTCGCCGCCTCGCCCCTTGCCTGATTTCAGGCGGCGGTAATACTGGGGCTTGGCGATGAGAGGGAGTACCCTCTTCATTTCGTACCAGGAGTCCGGGTCCGCGCCGAGTGTCTTGGCCAGATAGCGAGCTCCGTTGAGGTGGCCCATGCCCAGATTGTAAGCGGCCAGCGCCAACCAAAGGCGGTCGGGATTCCGGATGTGTTCGGGCAGGGTGTCGTGCAGTTCGCTGAGATAGTCGGCGCCGGCACGGATGCTCTGAACTGGGTCCAACCGGTTGTTGATGCCAAGATAATCGGCAGTATCGGCGGTAAGCATCATCATGCCGCGAACGCCGGTGGGGCTTGTGGCGAGTGGTTCCCAGCGCGATTCCTGATAGGCGAGTGCGGCGAGCACCCGCCAATCAATGCCGGTACGGATCTGGGCTTCCTGAAAATGAGGGCGGTAAAGTGGCAGGACGTTACGCATGCGACCGATGAATAGAGCGCTGTCATTGGCAGTCAGGCGGTTGATATGGCCAAAATAGCGATCTTTCAATCGGGCCAGTTCTCCACTGTTTTCCATCCGTTCGATGAATTCGTTTGCCTTGCCCCGTAACTCGTCGGAAAGCGCCTCGGATAGCAGCCAGCCGATCGGGCGGTCCGGGCCGAGTTCCAGTGAGTCCTGCAATTCCGGGTAAAAATTGCTGCCGATATCGAACGCAGCATCGCTGACCAGCGCGGCTTCAAAGCGTTGCGAAGCGACGCCTTCCATCAGGTCAAGTTCGTTACCGTGCGGGAAGGGTACAACGGAGAGTCCCGGAATTCGCTTGGCAAGTTCAACGAGTTCGCCTTCCTGCCTTGATCCAGCCGCGACATGAATGGTTCGGCCAGCCAATTGACCAAGCTGCGTGATCGGCAAGGAGGCCTCGTGAGTAACGATCACATCGCCGCTTTGGATGTAAGGCCGGCTGGAGGCTATCTGGGGATCTGTACCCACTGGCGCCCAGGCGATGGCCAGATGTGCCTCCCCCCGTTTTAAACGACCGAAAAGATCCTGATCAGTGGCCGCAACGACGATGCGGCTTTTCATTCCCCGTTCTTCTGCAAATTTCTGTGCCAGATCGTGCTCGAAACCAGCCATGCCACTGATGCCGTTCTCCGCATAAGTGGTGATGCCGACGCGCGTCAGAATCACGATCTCGCGACTTTTCTCGACGGGTTGCAGGATCGTGTCTCCGCAGCCGGTCAAAAAGATTGCGAAAAAAATGGCGACGAGTCGCATCGGCAAAAAGACTTGTGTTAGAATCCGCCCCCTAGCGGAGAGGTGGCAGAGTGGTCGAATGTACCTGACTCGAAATCAGGCGTACTGCAAGGTACCGTGGGTTCGAATCCCACCCTCTCCGCCAGACA
>CAYUYI010000312.1:0-3378 GCA_964448995.1 uncultured Propionivibrio sp.
CCCTTGCCAAGCGAGGACACCACACCGCCGGTAACGAAGACGTATTTGGTCATGAGAAACTCTGCAGCGGGAAATTGAAATTGTAGCCGAAAAACACGCTACCACGGCAATGGAAATCCAGCTTCTTGACGTATCACCAGCGCGGCATAGCAGTTTTCAGCCGCGCCCAAGAGACCAGGTCAACCTTCTTCCCCACAATCGTTTATGATTACAGCTTGTCTTCGGAAGAACCAAGCAAGAACGAGGCACATCAATGAGGCAAGACTGTCTGGCGTCTCCTTTCCGTACAGGCTTTACACATCGGCGAGTCATGGCTGTTCTGATCGTCGCCGCGCTTTCTGCCAACATCCTTTCATGCGGGAAGTCTTCTGACGCCCCCGGCGCTCAGGTCAAGGCAGAAAGCCCGATCATCGGCGAATCACCGCTCGCGAAAGCAACCGTCCAGGGCGACATTACCGAGATCAAGGCGTTGATTGATGGTGGCGCCGACGTCAATGCCAAGGACGCACTGGGCAGAACACCGTTGCACATCGCTGCGTTTTATGGCCATACCAAGACCAGCGACTATCTGATCTCTCGTGGTGCGGAGATCAACGCCAAAGATCGCGTCGGGATGACGCCCCTTCACGTCGCCGTCATTTCCGGCGGCCGACAAGAAGTTGAACTGCTTCTCGACAAAAACGCAGACATCAGCATCAAATCAGACTCCGGCCAAACTGCGTTACACCTCTCGGCGGCTACCGGCCAGCCGAAGCTGACGAAATTCCTCATTGAACGCGGCGCCGACACAAGGACCAAAGATGCCGAAGGCAAGACACCGCTGTTCTACGCCATCAGAAACAAACATCCGCAAACGACCGCCGTTCTGCAACAGTACGCGCCAAAGGAATAGAAAAATCGGGAGAGCGATGCGCGATCAACACCGGGCATCATCCAACACGGGCATCATCCAAACCGGGAGGCGAGCACAATCGCCCGCATTTCTTCATCTCGGCAACAAACGGCTTGTCGAAGTGGACAATATGTCGTTCCAGCCAGAATTCCATGTAACGCAGGAACGAATAAGCATCGACCGCTCCACACAAGACCCCCTGGAGTGACCCACGAATTGTCCGAAGCGTATCCTGGTGCGCGACCTCATGGGCAGGACACCCTAGCCCACACGCGGCCGCCAAACGTTCCTCGTCGGTAAAATGCTGCTCGAAATCCATGACGAGCCGGCGAAAACCATCCATCGGAAGACAGGCGCTCCCGAAGCATGAACTCTTCAACGTCTCGAGAAAAGCAAAAATCTGCTCATGTTGAGCATCGATCTCGGGCCAACCCACCACCAGGGCATCTGACAAGAAAGCCGAATGCTGCCTTTCCATAACGCCCCCCGGATTCGCTCAATAAACTATGCGTACAGTATAAAGCCTTCCTCCGTAACCGCCACGATCACATCAATGCCTCGAGCAATACGTCGTCAGAGCCCACCGACGCTCCGAATCAATCCGACAGCGACGCCCTCGATCGCCACGGGGTGCTGACGCGTATCGACCACGATCGGCTGAAAATCGGGATTTTCAGCGATCAGTTCAACAATTGCGCCCTGCTTGCGGAATCGTTTGACCGTCACATCCTCATCGAGCCGTGCCACGACAATTTGTCCATTTCGCGCCTCGTTACAACGATGCACGGCAAGCAAATCGCCGTCAAAGATGCCGGCATCAATCATTGACAGGCCGCGAACCCTCAGCAGAAAATCCGCCCGCGGCCGAAACAGCGTGGCATCCAGCGCATAGCGCGCCTGCACGTTCTCGACCGCCATGATCGGACTGCCGGCGGCAACGCTACCGATCAGCGGCAAGCCCAATTGTTCGACGAGGCGAATTCCTCGCGCCGATCCAGGTTCGAGAACGATCAAACCCTTTTTTGCCAGCGCACGCAGATGTTCTTCCGCTGCATTGTGCGAGGCAAAGCCAAAGGCTTGCGCAATCTCGGCCCGCGTTGGCGGAGCACCGAGGACCTCAACGGTGTTACGGATGAAATCGAGGATTTCCTGTTGACGCGCTGTCAGTTTCATCATTTCACCAGCCTCCTGTTACAAACTGTATTTATATACAGTATCAGACAGCAAGGCAAGCGAAAAATGGCGAACCCGTCTCCTCGCCTATGTTTCGAGTGCGACAACGATCGAATAGATTTCGTCACCGGAAGCCGCGATCACTTCGGCAACCGTTCCCTGATCAAGCTTGAGCGTGACGGCACTGTTAGGCGCCTCAATTACCCGACCATCAAGCTCATCAATCGGGTCCCTGCGCGGGGAAACAGCACATGCCACGAACAACAGGTCGCTCGGTGTCGCTGGCGGCAGCGTTCCACTGTATGTGCGTGCAGCCAGAACCGTTTCGACGACGGTTTCCGGCAAATTCAACGCCCCCAGAACGGCCCGGGAAATCTCCTCGGACAAATCGTTGATCGTCTCCGCAAGAACGGTTCTGTTCTCCAGAAGTTCAGGGAAATCCACTGCTCGCGAAAGAAGGTAGAAACGCCCAAGATCATGGACCACCCCGGCGAACATCGCCTCATCCGGGTTAAGACGCGTCATTTTCTTCGCCATCACGTAAGACAGCGCAGCCACATGCACACTTCGTTCCCACAACCGATTGGACAGATCGCGGCAAGGACCGTGTCGTTGAGCTTGCCGCAATTGATCCATCACCAGCACCATCGCCAACGATTTGATCGGATCCATTCCAACGCGCAATACGGCTTGGCGCACGTCCCGCACAATCGGACCACCGGGATTCAGCGCCACCGAGTTGGCCAACCGGATAACCTTGGCCGACAACAAGGGCTCGGCAACCAGAATCTTGGCGAGCGACGCCAGTCCGATATCGGGATTCTCGACCGCCCTCAACACGCGTTGACTGGCATCCAGACTGGTCGGAAAACAGAGCTCACTACCAACCACCGTCCTTACCGAACGGCGAAACGCATCGACTGTGTCAAAGATAGCCTGATCCAAAGCACACCTCTCTTCGTTCCCGAGACATGACCGCATTCTAATCCCACGCCGATCTTTTTGTGGATTCGGAATACCCGACGCGACCAGCCAAACGGCAGTTTTTGCCGCAAACGCGGCTCGACCATGCCACAACAGCTGCCGCTACGGCCATCAATCGCTGGTCCGGATATTGCTGGTTGAATCATGTCAAGCAGCACGACAAGCTACCAACGCTCACGTAACAGGAGGAATCATGCCGTTCTCCGGAATAAACGCCCCCCTTTTGGGCTTTCTTGCCGAAAACAAAATCGTGCCTGCTGCGTTCTTGAAGGCGAGTGCCACCACGACTTCACCCCAAGCGCTCGGGGCGGACTTCCGCGCTTCTCTGG
>CAYUYI010000313.1:0-3375 GCA_964448995.1 uncultured Propionivibrio sp.
CCCATCATCCGGCCGAATCGACAACCTATTCGACAATTTTCCAATGCACCGCTTCGCCCGCCCGCAACGGCACCAGTTCGCCGCCGTCAGCATAAGGCAACGCAGCCGGCAGCGTCCACGACGTTTTCTCCAGCGTCAGCGTGCCGGTATTGCGCGGCAGACGGTAAAAATCCGCGCCGTTGAAGCTGGCAAAAGCCTCGAACCGATCGAGCGCCCCGGCCAGATCAAACGCTTCGGCATAAAGTGCCAGCGCCGCCAGCGCGGTATAGCATCCGGCACAGCCGCAGGGCGCCTCCTTGGTATGGCGCGCGTGCGGTGCCGAATCGGTACCAAGAAAAAACTTCCGGCTGCCGGACGTGGCCGCCTGCACCAACGCCTGGCGGTGAATCTCGCGCTTGAGTACCGGCAGGCAGTAATAATGCGGACGGACGCCACCGCTAAAGATCGCATTGCGGTTGTAGAGCAGGTGGTGCGCGGTGATGGTCGCCGCCACATTGTTGCCCGCCGCGGCGACAAATTCGGCGGCCGCGCGGGTCGTGATGTGTTCGAAAACGACGCGCAACCCGGGGCGGCGCCGCAACAGGGGTTGCATCACCGTATCGATGAAGACGCTCTCCCGGTCGAAAACGTCGACCGCCGGATCGGTCACCTCGCCATGCATCAGCAGCGGCATGCCACACCGCTCCATTTCCGCCAGCGCCGCATCACACTTGGCGAGATCGGTAACACCGGCATCGGAATTGGTGGTCGCCCCGGCCGGATAGAGCTTGACCGCCTTGACAAAGCCGCTGTCCGCCGCCCGCCGGATTTCGTCGGCCGGCGTGTTGTCCGTCAGATAGAGCGTCATCAGCGGCTCAAAGTCGCTGCCGGCCGGCAACGCCGCGAGAATACGCTGGCGGTATTCAGCCGCCGCCGCAACGGTGGTCACCGGCGGCCGCAGGTTGGGCATGATGATGGCGCGGGCAAACTGTCGCGCCGAATGGGCCGCAACCGCCTTGAGCGCCTCACCGTCGCGCAGGTGCAGGTGCCAGTCGTCCGGACGAATCAGAGAAATACGAGTAGTCGACATAGTGTCTTCAGCGAATTCAACTGGCGTCAATTCTAGCAAAGCCGGACAGAAATCATTCGTCCTTGATCCATTTCAGCAGGATCTCGTACAGGTGCTGAGGATCGAACGGCTTGACCAGAAAATCGTTCATGCCCGCCGCCAGACAGCGTTCGCGGTCTTCGGTGAAGGCATTGGCGGTCATGGCGATGATGGGGACCGCGGCACATCCAGGCAAGCTGCGAATCCGCTGTGTCGCCATCAATCCATCGATCACCGGCATTTGCACATCCATCAGGATCGCCGCATAAGAACGCCCGGCAGCCATGTGGATGGCCTGACTGCCATCCTCGGCCACGTCAACCTGCAACCCGGTCACCTGCAACGTCATTTCCGCGACCTCGCGATTCATCGCATCGTCATCAACAACAAGGATGAAGCGGTCGTGGAAGCGTTCGCGCAACGCTTCCTCCGGAGGCAGGCCGGGCCCCGGAGTAGCGGCCTGTGCCATCTCGCCATCCCCCGGCTGACGCGCCAGACGTGCGGTGAGCCAGAAAACGCTGCCCAGGCCTTGAGCGCTTTCGACCCCGGCGTCGCCGCCCATCAACTGTGCCAAATGCCGGGTAATGACCAGCCCCAGCCCGGAACCGCCAAAACGCCGCGTCATCGAGTTATCCGCCTGCTCGAACACACCAAACAACCGAGGAATGATCTCGGGCGCGATACCGATGCCTTCGTCGGCAACTTCGCAACGAACACGGATGAACTCGTCGTCTTCCGGTTCGCACCGGGTACGGATGAGAATGGTGCCGTGTTTGCTGAACTTGATCGCATTGGTCACGTAGTTGACCAGACATTGCTGCAGGCGCGTCGGATCGCCAAGCAGGTGCGCGTCACACTCGCCGACGTCCACGCTCAGGGCCAGCCCCTTTTCGCGCGCCCGGTCACCCAGAATGATTGCCACGTTATCGACCAGCTTTCGGATATTGACGGGCTTGCGCTCCAGCTCGATCTTGCCGGCCTCGATCTTTGACAGATCGAGGATATTGTTGATCAGGCTGAGCAGATGCTCGCCCGCCGTACTGATCATATCGAGATGCCCGGCCTGGTTTTCCGTCACCCCCTCGCGTCGCATGACGTTGGCCATCCCCAGAATCGCATTCATCGGCGTCCGGATCTCATGGCTCATGTTCGATAAAAAGTGGCTCTTGGCACGGCTCGCCGCCTCGGCCTGATCACGCGCGTCAAGGTATTCCGCAGTTCGTGACGCGACCTCGCTCTCCAGATACTGGCGATGCCTCTCCAGGATTTCATCGCGTTCGCTGAGCTGCTCGAGCATGCTGTTGAATCCGTCAGCCAGATGCGCCAGCTCGTCGATATCGCAAGATGCGGCACGCAAACTGAAATTCGAAGTTTCGGCCACATCATCCATGAGTTTTCCGAGGTTCTCGATCGGCTGCAACACGGGCGCACCGAGGCGCGAAAGCAGGTGCTGCGCCAAATACAACGCCATCATCGCGGCAGCCACGATAACCAGCCCGAGGCGCAGAATAGCTAGATACACCGCCTTCAAATCAACCTCGAGCAGAATTGCGCCGAGTGTTTCCTTTTCATGCAGGACGGGCCGAACGATCTGCACCGATCCGAACCGGATCGATTCCACCGCAACAAGCCTATCCAGCGTGTCCGGAACCATCGCCGGGCTGTCCGCCAGAAATGAAAAGCGCCGCCCGGCCTTGTCGTAGATGGCCGAAAAACGCACATTGGGGAGATGGCGCAAGGCGGCGAGCATGTCCGCTGCCGCGGGCCGATCATTAAACATCAGGGCGGCTTCGACGTTTTCCGACAGCACGCTGGCTGCTGACCGATGTTCGAGGATCAGCGCACGAATGCCGAAGACCAGACTGCTGATCACCACCACCAGCGCCACCAGCGCCAGGGCAAAGCCGATCGCCACCTGATTGATGTGTTGCAGTCGATCGACAAGCCGCACACGAACAGCGGCTGCCCCTTCTTTTGTCATGGTCTCACCCGTTCGAATCCGGTTCCCGTCCCTCTTCTTTATCGGTCATTCTGAGCGCCAGCGCAAGGTCATATAACGCATTTCGTCCCGCGCCGGTGATGGCCTGCGCCAGTCGCGCCGCCTGTTTGACGGGCAGACCTTCGCCGAGCAGCAAACGAAGCACCCGTCCCCCTTCGCCCGAATCGCGGCCAGCCTCCGCACCGGAAACGATCAGGACGAATTCCCCACGCTGCCGATTGGCATCCGCTCGCAACCAAACGGGCGCCTCGCCGAGCGGGCAGACGTGAATCGTTTCGAACAGCTTGGT
>CAYUYI010000314.1:0-3375 GCA_964448995.1 uncultured Propionivibrio sp.
CCTGTGTGCGACGTTGGCTCGGGAGTTTAATGCATATCCCCGTGGTTCGGGAATGATTGCCGCGCGCAAATCAGCGTGGTTTTGGCGTCTCGAGGTGTTCTGGCAGCGGCGAAAGCAGGGGGCCGGCGGTCATTGGTTGTCCGCTTTCCAGCCGGTAAATCCAGGCCAGCAGCTCCGAAACGGCGACATAGAGCTGCGGCGGAATGCGCTGGTCGAGGTCAATCTGCATGAGCAGGGAAACGAGTTCCGGCGATTCGTGCACATAGACGCCATGTTCGCGGGCGCGGCTGATGATTTGCTCGGCGATGACACCGCGACCTTTGGCGACGACCCGGGGGGCCACGTCTGTTTCGGTGTAGGTCAGGGCGACCGCGTTTTTCAGCGCATTGCGATCAGGTGTCGCCATTGGGTTCTTCCGGTGCGAGCGCCTCGATCCCCATCGACGTCAGGGTCAGACCGGCGGCGTCAAGCTGGTTGCGTAGCGATTCGCCGTCGATACGCATCCGTTGCCGGGTTTCGTCGTCCCCGGCGCTCATGGCGATCATGATCTGATTGCCCTGCAACTGGATACGCGCATCGATTTCGCCGAGCCGCGGGAGCGTCATGCGCAGACGGGTCGTCCAGCGCGGGGCGGTTTCGTCCCCCTGTGGGCCTTGCGTCGCGTTCTCGTCGATTTCCCAGCGCATGTCCTGCCCCGGCCAGACCGGACCCTGCCAGACGAAATTCTGGGTCGCCATCGCCTCCAGTTGCTGTTGAACGAGCGACTGGAGTTGTGGCGCAATGGTTGGCGATTGGCTGGGCTGCGTTACGATGGATTTGGCGGCATCCGCGGTGTTGCTGGCAGCCGTCTCGCTGCCGGGGCGTACCGCTGTGATCGGGTCGCTGACCGTTTGGCTGCCTTGTTGCGGGGCGAGCCGATTCGGCGAGGGGTCGGCAGCGAAAGCGGACGGCGACGAAAGCTTGCCTTGCGGTTCCTGCAGCAAAGCCGTTCTAGGCAGACGTCCTTCGACCCATTCAGCCTGATGTGATTCGTAAAACATGCCGCTTTGCCCGATCGCCTGCTTGAGCAACGGCACCAATTCTTCGGCACTCTGCGGCGGCGCAGGCGCAACAGGGGTAGTGAGCGGCAAGGCGGCGGCCTTGCCCTTGGCCTCTTGCGCGCCGGAATACAAGGTGCTGATCAGTTGTCCGGTACGGCTCAAGGTGGTCGACACCGATTCGGCCGCAGGTTTCTCCTCGCCGCCCGGGCGCGACAACACGGCAAAAGCAAGTTTGCCATCGGTTTCGGTCACCTGCAGTTCGAGCGAATCGCCAGCCTTGGCCGAAAACGGCAAAGCGAGCGTGATATTGCGCTGGTTGATCAGCGCGCGATAGGTGCCGTTGGGAAGCAGCGCCTGAACCTCAGCCAGCACCTTTTGCCCGGCAACCAGTCCGGCCAGCTTGTCGCTGATTTCCTGTGTGGCGGCAACCGGGCGGAGCGCCGCGTCGGAGGTGACCTGCAGGCGGCTGGCAACGTCGGCTGGGATCATGGTTTAGGTGACGGGGGCTTTGTCCATGCGCAGCAGAACCCGGGCATGTTTCTGCCAGCTTTCAGCCCGCTCAAGGATCTCAGCGCTTTCCCGTTCGATTTCGTTGATCAGCGCCGCGATGCGTTTCTCCTCCGCCAGCGCCAGAATGGCGCGATGTGTGGCAGCCTGTTCCACGAGCGTCGCTCGCTGCTGGCCGAGGTGGCTCAGTTGCTCCCAGTCCTGGATCTTGGCGCAGGCCAGCATCTGATGCGTGAGTTCAAGCGCCTGCCGGTACTGGGCTTCGAGGTTCATAGTGCTCAGGCCGCATCCTTGCGGGTCTCGTCGATCTGCCCCCAGGCGGACTGCAACTCACCCAGCAACTGCGCCGCTTCGTCAAGCGCAGCTGGATCGTTCTTGAGGTTGGCCCATAACAGGCGAAGGCTGATGTATTCGTAGAGTGCGGCGAGTCGCTCGGCGAGCTCTCCGCCTTGCTCGGTGTTCAGGCTCGCCTTCAGCCCATTAGTGACGATGTCGATCGCCTTGGAGATTGCCGCGCCTTTTTCGGCCACGTGATTCTGCGCCATTTGCCCGCGTGCGACCACGATGGCGGCCTGTGCCCCCTCGAACAACATCATGATGAGCCGATGCGGATCGGTGGTTTCCGTTGCGATCCCGACACTGACCTGTTGGTAGGCTGCCGCCGGGTTTTGCTTCATGCCAAACATGGGGGTCCTTGTCGTGGCTTGTTAGTTGGAACTGGAACTGGTGCCCGGGAGTTTTGCCAGTTGCTGTGTCAGGTAAGAGCTGGTCTTGTTCATCTTCGCAACCGCTGTATCCAGTGCCGTAAATTGCTTGCGGTATCGCGCTTCAATTGAGGTCAGTCGAAGGGCGACCTGTTCTTCGCGTTTCTGGATGTCCTTGATGGTGCTGTTCGTGCTGGCCGTCGCGTAGGTGATGCTGCCAGAGGTGCCGATCAGGCCATCAATACCTTGCTTGAAGGCGGTACCGACCTTTGCGACCAGATTGGCAACGCCGGAATAGTCGGCAGTCACGGCGGCGGAAAACTTGGTCGAATTAAGGCTCAGACTGCCATCAACCCCTACGGACACACCAATATCGGAAAGCCGCTGATAAGCTGACGAACCACCTTGTGTGGTGTTGAATACCAAACTGCGAACTTGGCTCTGTGCTAGGCGTAATGTGCTGTTACCCGTTAATGTGCTGGCGGTCTTGGTTTTTGCGTCATAGGCTCCAAGACTTGTCATCGTGGTGTTGGCCGCGTTGTAACTCTCGATGAAAGCATTGAGCGCGGAGGTCAGGGACGAAGTCTTGTCCTTGGTGACAGTGATCGTGGTCGGCGTGTCGGTGGCGGTCGTCTTGAGCAGGTTCAGCGTGACCCCGTCGAGTGCGCTGACCGTATTGCTCGTGCTGGTGCCGGCGATGCCGTTGATCTTGAAAGCGGCGTTGGCGGCGGCCTGCCCGCCGTTGGCCGACGATTGCGAGAGGTTGCTGGTGATCTCGACACCTGTCGGATCGAAGTCGAAACCGGTTCCGAGTGTGGCGTTCCCCTTGAGTCGCATGACGCTGGAGAGCCCGGTCTGACCGCTGCTCAGCAGCAGTTGCTTGCCGGCAGTACCGTTGATGATGGTTGCCGTGACGCGACCGTCTGGGGCGGCTTTGTTGATGGCATCGCGAACCTGTTCAAGCGTGCTGCCGGCAGCAATGGAGACGTTGAGCGTCTTGTCCGAATCGGCGGCGTAAGAATAAGAGCCGGCGGTACCCGATAACGTTCCCAGTTCGATCGTCAGCGTTCCGCCATTGGTCAGGCTGGTGCTAACGGCAGCAGATCCGGCCGGGCTGACCAGCC
>CAYUYI010000315.1:0-3371 GCA_964448995.1 uncultured Propionivibrio sp.
TTTAAGGAGAAAGACAAGTGGCTCGTAATCTCGATCCTAAGTGCCGTCAGTGCCGTCGCGAAGGCGATAAGCTGTTCCTCAAGGGCGAAAAGTGTTTTACCGACAAGTGCGCGATTGAACGTCGTTCGTACGCGCCTGGGCAACACGGCCAGAAATCTGGTGCACGCCTTTCCGACTATGGCGTCCATTTGCGCGAAAAGCAAAAGATCCGTCGCATTTATGGCGTGCTTGAAGGGCAGTTCCGCAAGGTCTATAAGGAAGCTGACCGTCGTAAAGGCGTGACCGGTGAAAACCTGTTGCAGTTGCTGGAGTCGCGTCTGGACACCGTGGTGAATCGCATGGGATTCGCTGCTTCGCGCGCCGAATCCCGCCAAGTCGTACGCCATAATGGCGTCCTGGTTAATGGTCGTCGTGTGAATATTCCGTCGTACCAGGTTCGTCCGGGCGACGTGATTGAGGTGGCCGAGCGGGCAAAGAATCAACTGCGCATCAAGGCTGCGTTAGCGGCGGCTGAATCGCGTGGGTTCCCGGAGTGGGTTGAAGTCGATGTCAAGGCGGCCAAGGGGACTTACAAGGCGCGTCCGGAGCGTAGTGAATTGCCGCAGTCGATCAACGAAGGTCTCGTGATCGAGTTGTATTCGAAGTAATTGCGGCTTCGCTCGACTGAACCAGGCAAAGGACAAGACATGCAAAGCAGTGGACTTTTGAAACCGCGAATCATCGATGTGCAGAGTTTGTCACCGGTGCACGCCAAAGTGGTGATGGAACCCTTTGAGCGGGGCTACGGCCATACTCTGGGCAATGCCTTGCGCCGCATTCTGCTCTCGTCGATGCCCGGTTACGCGGCAACCGAGGTGAGCATTGATGGCGTGCTGCACGAGTACTCGACGATCGATGGCGTGCAGGAAGACGTTGTTGATATCCTTCTGAATCTCAAGGGTATTGTCTTCAAGCTGCACAATCGTGAAGAAGTGATTCTTCAGCTGACCAAGGAAGGCGAGGGCGTTGTTCGTGCAAGCGACATCGTTGTTTCGCACGACGTGGAAATCATCAACCCCGATCACGTGATCGCCCATCTTTCGGCAGGCGGGAAGCTGGCCATTGAAGTGAAGGTCGAAAAGGGCCGTGGTTACGTACCGGGCAACGCCCGTCGCATCGGCGAGGGCAACAAGAGTATTGGCAAACTGGTGCTCGATGCGTCGTTCAGTCCGGTTCGGCGTGTCAGCTATTTCGTTGAGAGCGCACGCGTTGAACAGCGTACCGACCTCGACAAGCTCATCATGGAAATCGAAACCAACGGCGTCATCGAACCCGAGGAATCGATCCGGACAGCAGCCCGTTTGCTGATGGAGCAACTGTCCGTCTTTGCTGATCTCGAAGGCACCGCATTGCCCGTTGAGCATCAAAAAGCTGTTCAGGTTGACCCGCTGCTGTTGCGCCCGGTTGATGATTTGGAGTTGACGGTTCGCTCGGCGAATTGCCTGAAGGCCGAAAACATCTATTACATCGGCGATCTGATTCAACGCACCGAGAACGAGTTGCTCAAAACCCCGAATCTCGGCCGCAAGTCGCTCAACGAAATCAAGGAAGTGTTGGCCGCTCGCGGCCTGACGCTGGGCATGAAGCTCGAGAACTGGCCGCCGGCCGGGCTTGAAAAGTAAGTTGCCCGGACAAGAATAGGAAGGAATAGATATGCGTCACCGTTTGGGACTCCGTAAACTCAACCGCACCAGTTCGCACCGTCTGGCCATGCTTCGCAACATGACGGTTTCGCTGCTGCGTCACGAGACGATCAAGACGACCTTGCCGAAGGCCAAGGAATTGCGTCGCGTCGTCGAGCCGATCATCACGCTGGGCAAGAAGCCGAGCTTGGCGAATCGTCGTCTGGCGTTTGATCGCCTGCGTGACCGTGAAATTGTCGTGAAGTTGTTCGACGAAATCGGACCGCGCTTTGCCACTCGCAATGGCGGCTACCTGCGTATTCTCAAGTGCGGGTTCCGCGATGGCGATAACGCACCGATGGCTTTGGTCTCGCTGCTAGATCAGCCGGAAGTTGTTGAAACCGAGGTTGCTGAAGCGGCCTAAGTGGCGCGGCCCGCCTTCGGTTGTAGAAAAGCCAGGCGATGCCTGGCTTTTTTCTTGAGTGATCGTGGCATACGACAATCGAAGCAATGATGAATTCATCAGAAGCGGAGCAAACGATATGACCGAACTCATCGAAGAGACTGTTGCATTGCCGCTCGAGGCGCCAACGCTACGCGTTGTGCCAATGCCATATGATGCCAACCACAATGGCGACATTTTTGGTGGCTGGATCATGTCGCAGGTTGATGTGGCTGGAGGTGTTGTCGCGTGCCTGCGGGCGAAGGGGCGTGTCACGACCGTTTCGGTCAATACCTTTGTCTTCAAGCAGCCGGTTCGTGTCGGTGACGTCGTCAGCTTCTACGCCAAAATCGTGGAGACTGGACGTACATCGATCAAAGTGGACGTTGCCGTCTATGCGGAGCGCAATCTGATTGAACCGCAGGCGGTCAAGGTCACCGAGGCTGTGCTGACTTATGTTGCAATTACCCAACAGGGTGAAAAGCGAGAGTTGCCGCCGCTCGAACAATAAACGCGCGACAGCGCGCTTGGTCGTAAAATGATAGGAATTGTGCGCGATGCAGGTAGCGGAGTCGTGCTCGCGAAAGTTTTCTCAGGAGGAAGTATGGTCAAGGGAGTTTCCATGAAATTGATTCCGGCGCTAGTGCTCACTGTTTTTTCAGGCGCAGCAAGTGCGTCAGGCTTCCAACTGTTCGAACAGAATGCAAGTGGGATTGGCAACGCCTACGCCGGTTCGGCCGCCGTGGCTGAGAACGCCAGTACGATCTATTTCAATCCGGCCGGAATGACCCAGCTACAGAAGCTTGAAGTCTCCGGTGGGGTATCGGTCGTCAAGCCCAGCTTCAGCTTTAACAACAAGGGTTCATCTGTAGGTGGACTGACGGGGACAGGCGATGGGGGCGATGCCGGTGGTTGGGGTTTCGTTCCGAACGGATACGCCTCTTGGGGGGTCACCAAGGATTTGTATGTCGGCATCGGTATCAGCGCACCGTTTGGACTGAAAACGGAATACGACGATCGCTGGGTGGGTGCGGCTCAATCCCGAATGTTTGAAATCAAAACGATCAACGTCAACCCCTCTGTGGCATATCGACTGAATGAAAAGGTTTCATTGGGGTTCGGCCTGAATTGGCAAAAAATTGATGCGACCTATGAGAGATTGGCGGGGATAAATGTACCCTCAGTAGCTAAGCTGACGTTGTCGGACGATGCTTGGGGATGGAGATCGGAAGAGCGTCGTGTAGGGAAAGAGTGTGCCTCTATGTGTA
>CAYUYI010000316.1:0-1920 GCA_964448995.1 uncultured Propionivibrio sp.
TTCCCGCACAAAAATACCGACCTCTGCCCCGCATCCCAGCGCCGTCGCCACGGAATCGGCCAGCACGTACGGCAGTTTGTCCCGATCCCGGCACAAGGAAATGGCTTCAACGTTCTGCAACAGGGATAACACGGGGAACTTTCTGGAACGGGTGAAGAAAGCGGGCACGGAATCTGCCACGCAAAGCCATGAATTTTAAGCGCAACCCGTCACCATAACAACGTATGATTCGTTCTTTTTCGCAATCACGCCCGATGCGCCTCGTCCTCGACACCAATATCGTCATGGACATGCTCCATTTCGCCAACCGGCACACTGCGCCATTGCTCGCCGCACTGGCCGCGGGGCGGTATCGGTGCTTCACCGATGAAGCCTGCCTGGCCGAACTCGAACGCGTCTGCACCTATCCGGAATTCCGTCTTGACCCGATGGCACAAGCGGCATTGCTCGACCGCTATCGCCAGCTTGCCCTTCCGTGCGACGCGGCTGGCGAAGAAAACTTTCCGCTACCGCGCTGCCGCGATCCGGACGATCAGAAATTCCTGATTCTCGCAGCCCGCAGCCAGGCCGATCTGCTGATTACGCGTGACAAAATGCTGCTCCGGCTGGCGCGACACCGGCACCTGCCCCCGCCGTTTCATATCGTTACGGCTGAAGTTGCGGTATCGCTACTTCAGCTTGCGCCGGAATACCCAGCGCCAATCGTCTGAGACTTCCGGGTCGAAGCGATAGCCCTCGGCCGAAAAGTCCTTGAGGCCGCTTGCCGCCGACAAACGTTCGGTCACGGCGAGCCGCGCCATGAGGCCACGGGCGCGTTTGGCGTAGAAGCTGACCACCTTGAATTTGCCGCTGCTCCAGTCCTCGAAAACCGGCTGGATCACTGGCACCGTCAGTTTTTTCGGCACAACGGCCTTGAAGTACTCTTCCGAAGCCAGATTCACCAAGACATCGGCTCGCGCCGCGCCAACTGCGGCGCCGAGCGCCTCGGTCAGCCGCTCGCCCCAGAAAGCGTAGAGGTTCTTGCCGCGCGCATTGAGCAGAGGGATCCCCATTTCCAGGCGGTAGGGCTGGATCAGATCCAGCGGACGCAAGAGACCATACAACCCCGAGAGGATGCGCAGGTGCGTCTGGGCGAATTTCAAATCGGCCGCCGACAAGGTAGGCGCAGCCAATCCTTCGTAGACGTCGCCATTGAACGCCAGCACCGCGGGCCGGGCATTCGCCGGCGTAAACGGTCGCGCCCAGGTCGCGTAGCGTTCGGCGTTGAGGACGGCCAGCGGGTCGCTGATGCCCATCAGGCGGCTCAGTTCGGCCGGGGAGAAACGACGCAACTGGTCGACAAGCTGTTGCGATTCGTCGAGAAAATCCGGCTGCGTTGCGGTCTTGGTGGTCAGCGGCGACTCGAAATCGAGCGTCTTGGCGGGAGAGAGAACGATCAGCATGGCGCAAGTCCGTTGAATAAGGAGGCGACGCCGATTGTAACGGAGGGCGCTGGTACAATAACGGATTCCTCCGCAGGCAGGGTCTCATCTCCATGAAACGTAACCGTCTTTCCTCCCGCAAGCGCATTTCCGCCGACGCCGCCGAACTCGGGCGGCTCGCCACTTGCCTCTCCGAATCGGGCGGCAAGCTGGAAGATCTGTTCTGGGAAAAGAAGCTCTCCGACCTCGTCTGCCATCTGCTGCAGAACGGTGCCGAAGATGATCTCAATGCGTCGCTCGACCGCCTGTTCGATTCGCACGCGGCTGCCCACGACTGCCTCGCCGATACCATCGAAGCCTGCGCTGAATCGGGCATTCTCACGCATGGCGGCCAAGACTACGATGTGATGCTGTTCAATGCCCCGCTGCTGGCCTGGTCACGGTTCTCGATCGCCTCGGGCGCGATTCCCAAGAGCACGCTGCAGTCGCTCAAGGTGCA
>CAYUYI010000316.1:2020-3365 GCA_964448995.1 uncultured Propionivibrio sp.
CACGGAAAACCGCTGTTCCGCTGGAACGAGAACGACAACGTCACGCGCGAATCGGCACTGAAGGAGTGGATCAAACAGGGCGGCCCCTGCCTCGAGCCCCTACTGACCGGCAGCGCGTTCCAGCCCTTGCTCGCCGACGCTTATCACGCGGCCTGCCGCACTGCCGACATGGCCTCGCGGCCGTACTCGTTGCGCGCTTCGGTCGCTTTCCTGCAAACCACGCTCGGCAAACCGGCCGAATCGTTTCGTGCTGTCATTGGCGCCTTCTACGACAAGCGCCTGGAAGAATACCGCATCGGTTTCGGGCCGCGCGACAGCGAGGCCATCTACCACGGCGTCATCTGGCCGCTGCTCGGTTCCGAGGACGAAAACACCGATGTCGTCAGCGAGGTCGAAACCCTGCTGCGCGAATCGGGCATCAAGGAAATCGTCGCCCACAACCAGCAGTTCCCCTTTGAGTTCTGCGAAGACTGCGGCGCGCCCCTGTACCCGAACGTCGAAGGCGAGCCGGTGCACGCCGAACTGCCGGAGCAAAGCAACACCCCTTCGCAAACCCTGCACTGACCGACCATGAACAACGCTGACCTGTTGCAACGCAGCCTTGCCGCCGTCTGGCATCCCTGCACGCAGATGAAGCAGCACACCAACACGGACGCCGGATCGCTGCCGCTGATCCCCATTGCTCGCGGCCAGGGGGCGTGGCTTTACGATTTCGACGGCAAGCGCTATCTCGATGCCATCAGCTCGTGGTGGGTCAATCTCTTCGGCCACGCCAATCCGCGCATCAACGCCGCGCTGCGGGCGCAGCTGGAAGAGCTCGAACACGTCATCCTCGCCGGCTTCACGCACCGCCCGGTCGTCGAACTGTCGGAGCGCCTGGCAGCGTTGTCACATGGTCATCTCGGCCATTGCTTCTTTGCCTCCGACGGCGCCTCGGCAACCGAGATCGCGCTGAAGATGTCGTTCCACAGCTGGCGCAATCGTGGCGTCGACAAAAAGCAGCATTTCCTCTGTCTCGAAGGCAGCTACCACGGTGAGACCGTCGGCGCGCTGGCCGTCACCGACGTGGCGATTTTCAAGGACGCCTACGCGCCGCTGGTGCGCAGCGCCGCCACGGTACCGTCCCCCGACGCGCGCCATGCCCGCGACGGCGAAACGCCGGCCGATGTCGCCCGCCGTGCCGCTGCCGCGCTGGAAGCCCATCTGGCGCAGCATCACGCCAGCATCGCCGCACTGATCGTCGAGCCGCTGATCCAGTGTGCCAGTGGCATGGCCATGTACGACCCAGAGTACCTGCGCCTCGCGCGCGCCCTGTGCGACCGCTACGACGTGCATCTCATCTGCG
>CAYUYI010000317.1:0-3364 GCA_964448995.1 uncultured Propionivibrio sp.
GGATCAACGCCTCAATGGTGCGGCGATTGACCATGCGCTTGTCGACGCGCAGGCAAAAATCAAACAGATCCTTGAACGGCCCGCCCTCCGCACGTGCCTTGAGGATGGCGTTGACCGCCTGCTCGCCGGTGCCCTTGACCGCCCCGAGTCCATAGCGGATCGTCTGACGGTCGACGGGAACAAAACGATAGTCAGATTCGTTCACATCCGGCCCGAGCACCGTCAGCTTGTTGAACAGGCAATCGTCGTAGAAGATCTTGACCGTGTCGGTGTTGTCCATGTCCGACGACAGCGTCGCCGCCATGAACGCCGCGCAGTGGTGCGCCTTGAGCCAGGCCGTCTGATAGGTAACCACGGCATAGGCGGCGGTGTGCGACTTGTTGAAGCCGTACTCCGCGAACTTGGTCATCAGGTCGAACAGCTGCTTGGCCAGTTCAGGATCGTAGCCCTTCTTTGCAGCCCCTTCGGCGATTGTGGCCCGATGCTTATCCATCTCCTCGGGCTTCTTCTTGCCCATCGCCCGGCGCAGCATGTCGGCACCGCCCAGCGTGTAGCCGCCGATGATCTGCGAGATCTGCATCACTTGCTCTTGATACACAATCACGCCATAGGTCGGCTCAAGGCAATCCTTGAGATCTGGGTGGAAGTAGTCGATCTTCTGCTGGCCCTTCTTCCGCAGGATGAAGTCGTCCACCATCCCCGAGCCCAACGGCCCCGGACGGTAGAGCGCCAGCACGGCGATAATGTCTTCGAAGCGGTCGGGCTGCAGTTTCTTGAGCAGCTTCTTCATCCCCTCCGATTCCACCTGGAAGATCGCCGTGGTGTTGGCTTCCTTGAGAATCCGGTAAGCGTGAGGGTCGTCGAAGGTCAGCGCGTTGAGGTCGGGCAGGGTGCCGGTCAGCCGTTCGACGTAGCGGACCGCCAAATCGATGATGGTCAGGTTGCGCAGACCGAGGAAGTCGAACTTGACGAGACCGACGAGTTCAACGTCGCCCTTGTCGTACTGCGACACCACCGAAGCGCCCGCATCGGCCGAATAGAGCGGACAGAAATCGGTCAGTTTGCCCGGCGCGATCAGCACGCCGCCGGCGTGCATGCCGACGTTGCGCGTCAGGTCCTCGAGGCGGCTGGCCAGATCGAACAGCTCGCGCACTTCCTCTTCGCTCTCGATGCGCTCCTTGAGCTGCGGTTCGGCCTCGATGGCCTTTTCCAGCGACAGCGGCTTGTTCTGCTCGACCGGAATCAGCTTCGACAGCTGGTCGCAGAAATTGTACGGCAGGTCGAGCACGCGGCCGACGTCGCGGATGACCGCCTTCGACGACATCGTGCCGAAGGTGGCGATCTGCGACACCGCGTCATGGCCGTATTTGTTACGCACGTACTCGATGACGCGCCAGCGGTTATCCTGGCAGAAATCGATGTCGAAGTCGGGCATCGACACCCGCTCGGGGTTGAGGAAGCGCTCGAACAGCAGGGCGTATTCCAGCGGATCGAGATCGGTAATCCCGAGCGAAAAGGCGACCAGCGATCCGGCACCGGACCCTCGCCCCGGCCCCACCGGGACACCGTTGTGTTTACCCCAATTGATGAAGTCGGCCACGATCAGGAAGTAGCCTGGGAAACCCATTTTTATAATGGTTTCCGTCTCGATCTTCAGCCGCGCCTCATAAGTCGGGCGCTGTTTTTCGCGCTCCGCCTCATCGGGATAGAGTTGCAGAAGGCGGCGCTCAAGGCCATGTTCGGCTTCCTGCACGAGAAATTCGTCGAGCGTGACGCCCTCGGGCGTCGGAAACAGCGGCAAGTAGTTTTTGCCCAGCGTAATCGTCAGATTGCAACGATGAGCGATTTCAACCGTATTTTCGATCGCTTCCGGCAGATCCGAAAACAACTCGACCATCTCGGCCGTGGTCTTGAAATACTGTTCTTCGGTATAGAGCCTCGGTCGGCGCGTATCCCCCAGCATGTAGCCTTCAGCGATGCAGACGCGCGCCTCGTGTGCCATGAAATCGTCACGATCGAGGAACTGGATCGGATGCGTGGCCACCAGGGGCAAATCGAGGCTGTCCGCCAAATCGACGGTTGCCGCAAGCAGCGCCTCCTGTTGCGCCTGCCCGCGCGGGTGCGGCCGCTGCACTTCAAGATAGAACGCATCGGGAAACAGATCCGCCCAGAAACGCGCCCGATTCGCCGCCAGCCCGGCATTCCCCTGCAACAAGGCTTCGCCGATGTCGCCAAGACTGGCGCCGGACAGTGCAATCAACCCGTCGACACCGACCTCCTGAAGCATCTGCCGGGTAATCTCGGCCCGTCCGCGCACCCGCGGCGCCAGATAGGCGCGCGACAACAATTCACACAGTTGCAGGTAACCCCGATGGGCTCGACACAACAACAACAATCGATAAGGACGATCCGGATCCGCCTCGTTGGCAAGATGGACATCGCTACCGAGAATCGGCTTGACGCCATGCGAGCGCGCTGCCGTGTAGAACTTCACCATCCCGAACAGATTGGCCAGGTCGGTGAGCGCCAACGCCGGCATCCCATCCGCTGCGGCACGCAGCACCGGCGGGCACTCATGGTTCTTGCCGGCATCCAGGCGCACCGTGCCATCGGTCACGGAATACTCGCTGTGGAGACGTAAATGAATAAAACGGGGTTCAGGCATCCCGACATTTTACTCCGCGCATCGTTGGATCGCCGTGATTCTGCCTGTCACAAAAAATACACCAGCGCATGTCGTCCGCGGCCAGGCCGGCTGCGTTAACCGCTCAGATCTCCGGATTTCCGACACGCCAGGTGCAGAAACAATCGCTTACAGTTTGTCGCAGAAAGTCGAGAGATTCCGGATTAGTCTGGCATTCGCAGTAAAAAAACAGGAGTAGCGGCATCATGAAAAAGACACTCGGCATCACTTTGTTAGCCACCCTCGGCCTGGTCACCTCGACCGTTGCCCTCGCCAACGACGCAGTCTTCGGCGCACTGATCGGCGGCGGCGCCGGTGCGGTCATTGGCAGTTCGGTCGGCGGCCGCAACGGGGCCATCGTCGGCGGCGCCATCGGTGCCGCGACGGGCGTGGTCATCGCCAGCGAACCCCGTCACCGCCACGAACAGCGCGTCGAATACTACGCGCCGCAACCCGTCTACTACACCTCGCAGCGAACCTACTACTCGCCACCACCGGTCTATTACCCTCCGCAGCAAGTCTATTACGCAGCACCACCGGTACGGGTCGTAACCCCGCCGACCATCTATATCAGCGGTGGCCACTACGCCCCAAGACACCATCGCCACCACGGTCACGACCATCATCGCTGGTAACCGATTCAGGCAAACCGGCAGCCAGGATGGCTTTTCCATTCCGACA
>CAYUYI010000318.1:0-3361 GCA_964448995.1 uncultured Propionivibrio sp.
GAACCGGAACCGATGCCGCTCCCGTACTTGCCGGAGGTCGGGCAGATTCGCTATCGCGTCGAACGTGGCGACAACGGCTTTGAAATCGGGCGGGCGACGAGCGAATGGGAAGTGGTCGATGGTGCCTATGTTCTGCGTCTGCATACGGAAACAACCGGGATTGTTTGGCTGTTCAAGCGTTACCGGATCGATATGGAGAGCCAGGGTCGGTTGACGGCGGAAGGATTGCAGCCGGAGCGCTTCTCGATCCATCGTAATGGGGTGCCTTCGAATGAAAAGGCGAGCTTCGACTGGCAGCAGATGAAAGTTCGTGTTGGTGACGGCGAACCGCAGGCGCTGGCCGCCGGTGCCCAGGATCTGCTGTCTTTCAACTTTCACCTCGGTTTTATGCAGGATCCACGGGTGGCGAGAACCCTGCCCATCGCCACCGGGAAGAAATATGGTACGTATCGTCTTGAGGCTGTTGGTGACGAGATGGTCGACCTGCCAGTCGGTCCGGTGCGCACACTGCATTTGCGCGCGCCGGGCGTCAATACGACGGAACTCTGGCTGGCCTACGATTATCTGCTGTTGCCGGTTAAAATCCGGCATGAAGACAATAAAGGTGACAGCTTCGTCCAGGTGGCGACGGACATCCGTCTGGGACGGGTCGACGGCGAGTGATGCCGGGCGGTCGCCCGAAGCGTTCCGAATAATTTCATTGGTCTGAATCCCATGCGTTTTTCTCCTGCACTACTGAACCATGCCGAAACATTGCTTGCCGAGTTGCTATCCTCGAGCCTGCCGGCGGATGCCGTCGTTTCGTACTATTTCCGCCAAAACCCGAAGCTCGGTCACGCTGACCGCGGCTTCATCGCCGAATCGGTTTATGGCGTGCTGCGGCGCAAACGCTCGCTGGCCGCGCGTTGCGGCGGTGAACAGTTCGCCATGCAGCAGCGATTGTTGCGAGTCTATCTGGCCTGCGTGCAGGGCTTGAACCTGCGCGAACTCGTTCCTGTGCTGAGCGAGGCGGATCGCGTCTGGATGGCCCAGGCCAAGGCTTTGCGTCTGAACACTTTGCCGGCGGCGGTCCGGCTAGACTTGCCTGACTGGTTGTATGAAGCGTTGAGGGAAGCGTTTGGCGAGGACGAGCTGGAACCGCTTGCGGCGAGTCTCAATGTCGCGGCGCCGCTCGATTTGCGTGTCAATCCGCTCAAGGCTCGTCGCGAAGAGGTTCTGGCACGACTGGTGTCAGATGGCATGGTGGCCAGTGCGTGCACGTATTCGCCGCTCGGTATCCGGCTGACCGGTAAACCGTCGTTGGCCCGTCACCCGCTTTTTCTGGATGGCAGCTTCGAGGTGCAGGATGAAGGGAGTCAGTTGCTGGGCTTTCTCGTGCAGCCGAAACGGGGCGAAATGGTCGCCGATTTTTGTGCCGGTGCTGGTGGAAAAACGTTGCTGCTCGGTGCGCTGATGCGCTCGCAAGGCCGCCTCTACGCCTTTGATGTGGTTGAAAAACGCCTGGCCAAGCTGAAGCCGCGCCTGGCACGTTCAGGCTTGTCCAATGTGCACCCCGCGCGCATCGACTCGGAAAATGACGTCAAGATCAAGCGTCTGGCTGGCAAGCTCGATCGCGTTCTCGTTGATGCCCCTTGTTCCGGGTTGGGGACACTGCGGCGCAATCCCGACCTGAAGTGGCGGCAAACACCAGAAAGCATCGCCGAACTGACGGCCAAACAGACAGCAATTCTCGCGGCGGCGGCAACCCTGCTTCGACCGGGGGGGCGCCTGGTGTATGCCACCTGCAGCATGTTGCCGGCAGAAAACGCGGCGATCGTTTCCGGGTTTCTGGCAGCGCATCCCGAATTTGTCGCGCTGTCGGCGGTGGATGTGTTGCAGAAGCAGGGGATCACGGTCGATGGTGATGCGGCCGGTTGTCTGCAACTGCTGCCGCACCGGCATGGCACCGACGGTTTCTTTGCGGCGGTGATGGAGCGGCGATGAACGAGAAGAAATTCTTCCAGTTGATGCATGCGTTGGTGCGGGATTTCGGCCACGCGGAGTTTTTTTGGACGCTGACTGCGTTATTGATCATCCTGGCAGTTTCCTGGTGGGTTTCGCGCCGCTTGCGCGAGCCGCAGTTCATGCAGCCGCACCCTCAGCGCAGCGCACTAAAGGCTTTCGGTGCCGGCGGTCTCAAGCGCATTTCCTTCCCTCTGGTGGCATTGTTGCTGCTGCTGCTTACGCGCCGTGTGCTGCATGAATTTGAATGGCTGCACCTGAGTCTGTTCGATCTGGTCATGCCGCTGCTTCTGGCATGGTTGCTCGCTCGCGTTATTGTCTATGTGTTGCGTTGCGTGTTTTCCGACGGGGGGTTCCTGAGCGTTTTCGAGCGTTTCATCACGACTGCTGTTTGGGTCGGCATGGTTCTCGATATGACCGGGTTGGCTGATCCGCTGATCGAGATGCTGGAGCAGGTGAGTTTCGTCGTCGGCAAGCAACGGCTCGATTTATCGATGATCGTACACGGAACCGTAACGGTTGCGGCCACGTTGTTGCTGGCGCTGTGGGTTGCCAGCCTGATCGAGAATCGACTGATGGCGGCCGAGCGTATGGATGCCAATCTGCGCGAAGTGCTGGCCCGAATCGCCAAGGCCTTCCTGTTGGTGGTGGCATTGCTGCTCAGCTTGTCGCTGGTCGGCATTGATGTGACGACGCTATCTGTATTCAGCGGTGCGCTGGCGGTTGGGCTAGGTTTCGGTCTGCAGAAAATCGCGAGCAACTACGTGAGCGGTTTCATCATCCTGCTCGATCGTTCGATCCGTCTCGGCAACCTCGTGGCGGTCGACGACAAGACGACTGGAACCATCACACAGATCACCACCCGATATACCGTATTGCGGACCCTGACCGGTACCGAGGTGATCATACCGAACGAGTATCTGGTCGGTAATATCGTTCGCAATCTTTCGTTTACCGACACGCGGCTCCGGGTCGTGACCAGTGTTCAGGTGGCGTACGACACGGACCTCGAACAGGTCATGCCGCTGATGACCGAGATTGCCGGTCGTCATCCGCGTGTGCTGGCCGATCCCGCGCCCGGGGTCTTGCTGACCGGCTTTGCCGATAGCGGGATCAATCTGGAGCTCGGATTCTGGATCGCTGATCCGGAAAACGGGACGGGGGGCGTCGCTTCGGATATCAATGTTGCGCTGTGGAAAGCGTTCCGCGAGCGAGGAATCAATATTCCATTTCCTCAGCGGGAGGTTCGGTTCGTTGGCAACGCAACGTAGAAAACGTGCAAAAAAAATCCCGCGCCAGTGTGGCACGGGATATAAATCTCATCATTGCGATGAGTCAGGGAGGGTCAAACATTGTCAGC
>CAYUYI010000319.1:0-3353 GCA_964448995.1 uncultured Propionivibrio sp.
GTCTGGCTGCCGGATTCGATGGAAGGCCCGACGCCGATCTCGGCGCTGATCCACGCGGCGACGATGGTCACAGCCGGCATCTTCATGGTGGCGCGCATGTCGCCGCTGTTCGAGTTGTCCGATACCGCGCTGTCATTCGTCATCGTCATCGGTTCGATTACCGCGCTGTTCATGGGTTTCCTCGGCGTGATCCAGAACGACATCAAGCGCGTGGTGGCCTACTCGACGCTCTCGCAGCTTGGCTACATGACCGTGGCGCTAGGTGCTTCGGCCTACTCGGTGGCGATCTTCCACCTGATGACGCATGCTTTCTTCAAGGCGTTGCTGTTCCTCGCCGCAGGCTCGGTCATCATCGGCATGCATCACGATCAGGATATCCGAAACATGGGCGGGCTGCGCAAGTATATGCCCGTCACCTGGCTGACCTCGCTGATCGGCTCGCTGGCGCTGATCGGCACACCGTTCTTCGCCGGTTTCTACTCCAAGGATTCGATCATCGAGGCCGTCAAACTGTCGCACATCACGGGTTCAGGCTTCGCCTATTTTGCCGTGATGGCGGGCGTATTCATCACTGCGTTCTATTCTTTCCGCATGTATTTCCTGGTCTTCCACGGTGAAGAGCGTTTCGGCAAGGCGCATGATGAACACAGTCATGCCGCGCATGATGCGATTCATGGCGACGCGCACGACGGTGACCATGATGACGAGGAGGTCTCGGCAGACCATCACCACGGTCTTGCGCCTGGCCAGAAGCCGCATGAGACGCCGTGGGTGGTGACGCTGCCGCTGGTTCTCCTGGCGATTCCATCTGTGTTCATCGGATATTTCGGTATCGAGCCGATGCTGTTTGGTGACTACTTTAAAGGTGCGATATACGTTGACGCCGGCGTTCACCAGGTGATGGAAGAACTTGCGCACCACTTCCATGGCCCACTGGCAATGGCGATGCATGCGGTTCAGTCTCCCGTTTTCTGGTTGGCGCTCGCGGGCGTGGTGTTGTCGTGGTTCTTCTATCTCAAGCGCCCGGACATTCCGGAAAAGCTCAAGAAAATTTTCGCGCCGATCTACACGGTCCTGGAAAACAAGTACTACTTCGACAAATTCAACGAGGTGGTCCTTGCCGGTGGCGCTCGCTTGCTGGGGCGCGGGTTGTGGAAAGGCGGCGATGCCGGCGTGATCGACGGCCTGATCGTCGGCGGTTCGGTGCGTGTCGTCGGGCTGGTGGCGGCGATGGTTCGCCTGTTCCAGTCGGGACACATTTACCACTACGCCTTCACCATGATTTTCGGCGTCTGCGCGTTGCTTTCCTTCTGGCTATTGCGCGCCTAAACGAACAACAAGACTGGGAACGATATGTCTGGTATGCCGCTTCTCTCCTACGCCATCTGGGTTCCGATCTTTGCCGGCATCGCCGTGCTGCTGACTGGCTCGGATCGCAATGCGCCGCTCGCCCGTATGCTCGCGCTGGCCGGTGCGATTGCCGGTCTGCTGGTGACGCTGCCGCTCTACACCGGTTTCGATGTAACAACGCCGCAGATGCAGTTCGTCGAACTGGTGCCGTGGATTCCGCGCTTCAATATCAATTATGCGCTCGGCGTCGATGGCATCTCGATGTTGTTCGTGATTCTCAACAGCTTCATCACGGTGATCGTCGTGTTGGGCGGTTGGAAGATCATTGAATACAAGGTGGCGCAGTACAACGCCGGATTCCTCATCATGTCCGGCCTGCTCAACGGCATCTTCGTTTCGCTCGACGCAATGCTGTTCTACGTCTTTTTTGAGGCGTCGCTGATCCCGTTGTACCTGATCATCGGCGTCTGGGGCGGCCCGAACCGCGTCTATGCCGCGTTCAAATTCTTCCTGTTCACGCTGATGGGGTCGCTGCTCTTCCTGGTTGCGCAGATCTATCTGTTCGTTCAGTCCGGCGGCAGCTTCTCGATTCTCGACTGGCACCAATTGCCGCTCGAGCGTGGGCCGCAAATCTGGATTTTCCTGGCTTTCCTGGCGGCCTTCGCTGTCAAGGTGCCGATGTGGCCGGTGCATACGTGGTTGCCGGACGCCCACGTCGAAGCGCCGACCGGTGGCTCGATCGTACTGGCGGCGATTGCCTTGAAACTGGGCGCCTACGGCTTCCTGCGCTTTTCGCTGCCGATCGCCCCGGATGCATCGCATGAACTGGCTGGTCTGATCGTTGCTCTGTCACTGATTGCCGTGGTCTATATCGGCTTCGTTGCGCTGGTGCAGGAAGACATGAAAAAGCTGGTGGCCTATTCGTCGATCGCCCACATGGGCTTCGTCACGCTGGGTTTCTTCATGTTCAGTTCGCTTGGTGTCGAGGGCGCGCTGGTGCAGATGATCTCGCACGGTTTCGTTTCCGGTGCCATGTTCTTCTGTATCGGCGTGATGTACGACCGGGTGCATTCGCGTCAGATTGCCGACTATGGCGGTGTGGTCAACAAGATGCCCAAATTTGCCGCATTTTTCATGCTTTTCGCCATGGCCAATGCCGGGCTGCCGGCAACCTCGGGTTTTGTCGGCGAATTCATGATCATTCTCGGTGCCGTCAAATTCAACTTCTGGGTTGCTGCTGTGGCGGCGACAACGATGATCATCGGTGCCGCCTACACGCTGTGGATGTACAAGCGCGTGATTTTCGGCGACGTCGCCAATCATCATGTCGCCGAGCTGACCGACATCACCCCGCGCGAATTTCTGGTGCTGGCGTTGCTCGCCGTTGGCGCTTTGGGCATGGGGCTTTACCCTCTGCCGTTTACCGAAATCATGCACAGCTCGGTCGAAGAGCTGCTGCGTCACGTTGCCGCAAGCAAGATCCTCTAACTGGTATCCGTTATGACGCTCGCCGAAATGCAATTTGTTCTACCCGATCTGCGCCTCGCCAGTGCCGAGATTTTCCTGCTGGCGATGGCCTGCGTGATCCTGATCGTCGATCTTTTCGTCCGTGACAAGAACCGTTCGCTGACGTATTTCCTGACGCAGGCCAGCCTGGTTGGATCGGCCATCGTCACGGTCATGGCCAGCACCGGGCAAGTGGCCTATACCTTCAGCAACATGTTCGTCGGCGACCTGATGGGCGATGTGCTCAAGCTGATGCTCGATCTTGTGATGGTCGTCGTCCTGCTCTATTCGCGGTCCTACGTGCTTGAGCGACCCAATCTGGCCCGAGGCGAGTTCTACACGCTGACCCTCTTCGCCACGCTGGGCATGATGGTGATGATCTCGGCCAACCATTTTCTGACCGTCTATATCGGGATCGAATTACTCTCCCTGTCGCTGTATGGCATGGTCGCGTTGAACCGTGATTCGGTGCAGGCGACCGAAGCGGCGATGAAGTA
>CAYUYI010000320.1:0-3341 GCA_964448995.1 uncultured Propionivibrio sp.
CGGCCGAATTCGGAGTCAACGGTCGACAGCGCCTGCTCCGCCTGCTCCTCGACATCGGCGTCGTCGGAAACCGCCGGCGGCGTATTTTCCGACATCAGCAAAGTTTCGGCATCCGGCGCCTCGTCATAGACCTGAATGCCCATGTCGCTGAACGTGCTGATGATGCTCTCGATCTGCTCGGCATCGACAACGTCGTCAGGCAGGTGGTCGTTCACCTCCGCGTAGGTCAGAAAACCGCGATCCTTGCCCAGCTTGATCAGCGTCTTGAGGCGCGTCTTGCGCATCTCCTCATCGTCAGGTGAAGGCTGCCCGCCCATTTGCGCAAGTAACTCGGCGGCCTTTGCTTTCGCCGACTTATTGTTTGCTGCCTTTTCCCGTGCCATTGTCATACCCCGGAAAGCGTTATTATCGAAAAACCCTAAATTTTATCACAACTTGTAACATTTCACCCGGACACGCCGCGTGCATTCAACACTCGCAAATACTGCTGTTTTTCCTCGCCCGACAGTCCCGCCACACCGAGTTTTGCGACCTTGGCCTGCAGCACCGCGAACACCCGCTTACGCTCGGCTTCTTGCAACTGGCGAATAGCGCCCTCGAATTCTTCGTCAATGACGGCCTCGTCAAACGGCTGCTGCATCAATTCGCTCGCTGCTTCGCGCAGCATTTCCTCGTCCTCGTTTCCACGCAAGCGCTCCAGCAGTACAGGGTACGCGGGGGCAGGCTCCCCCGCAGCCCGGATCGCCTCACAATAACTCCGTACCGCCCGTGCCTCCGCCGAATTGGTCGGCAAGGTATCAAGTGAAACCTTTGCCGCCAGTTCCGGCTTATGTAGCAGCATGCGCAACAGCGGGCGCAACAGTGAAGGTGCTCGCCGCGGCGCTTTCGCCGGCGCGGGCCGCACCACCGGCCGCAAATCGCACAAGCGTTCGACCTCCTGCTGTGAAAACCCGCTCGCCTCCGCAAGTCGCTTAACCAACTGTAGTCGCAATAACGCCGTTTGCAAGCGTCCGAGTAGCGGCTTGGCCTCGGACACGAGACGCGCTCGACCCTCGGCACTCGTCATGTCACAACGCGCAGCCAATTCGCGCAACAGAAATTCCGACAGTGGCATCGCATCCACAATCAAACGCTCGAAAGCCTCCTTGCCTCGATCACGGACAAAACTGTCAGGATCTTCGGGATCCGGCAGAAAGACGAAGCCGATGCTTTTCTGGTCGGGCAGCGCCTCCAAGCTGTTTTCCAGCGCGCGCCATGCCGCCTTGCGCCCCGCATTGTCACCGTCGAAACAGAAGACGACCCGGTCAACCTGGCGCAACAGTTTCTGCACGTGCGTTGCGGTCGTTGCCGTACCCAGCGTTGCCACGGCATTGCCGACACCATGCTGCGCCAGCGCGACAACGTCCATGTACCCCTCGACGACAATCGCCGTATTTTTCTCGCGCAATGCGGCGCGCGCCTGCGGCAAGCCAAACAGCTCGCGCCCTTTCTCAAACAGTGGCGTTTCCGGCGAGTTCAGATACTTCGGTTCACCTTCGCCCAATACGCGCCCACCAAAAGCGATCACCTCACCTTTCGGATTCATGATTGGAAACATGACCCGGTCGCGAAAACGGTCGTACAACCGTCCTTGCTCGTTCTTGATGACCAGGCCGACGGCCTGCAATTCCGACTGCGTGTAGTCGTCGAACGCCGCGCCCAGATTCTGCCACCCGTCAGGGGCATAGCCGATCCCGAACTTCTGGGCAATCTCACCGGACAGGCCTCGCCCCTTGAGATAGCCAATCGCCTTGTCCGAATGCTTAAGCTGTTCGTAGTAATACTTCGCGGCCCGCATCATCAGATCCGTCAGCGAGGCGAACTTGGGACCGTCGTGCGGCCGGCGACCCTCATCTTCGGGAACTTGCAAACCGACGCGTCCAGCCAACTCCTTGACCGCGTCGATGAACCCCAGACCGGAATACTCCATGAGAAAACTGATGGCCGTACCGTGCGCACCACAGCCAAAACAGTGATAAAACTGCTTGGTCGGACTCACGGTAAACGATGGCGTCTTCTCGTTATGGAATGGGCAACATGCTGAAAAATTGGCCCCGGCCTTCTTGAGCGGAACGTAGCCATCCACCAGGTCGACGATGTCGATCCGGTGCAGCAGTTCCTGAATGAAGGATTCTGGGATCATGGCGGCTTGAGAAGAGGAAAGAAAAGAACGAACCGGAGGCCCGGCATCGTGGTTTCGCCTGCCTTACTTCGCCAACGCCGCCTTCACCAGTTTCGAGACTTCGGTCATATCGGCTCGCCCCGCCAGCTTCGGCTTGAGCACGCCCATCACCTTGCCCATGTCGGCCGGACTGCAGGCACCAACCTCGCTCACGGCCGCGTTGACCGCCTCTGTGATTTCCTCGACGGAAAGCCCGGCAGGCATATACCCCGAGAGCACGCCCAACTCAAATTTTTCCGCCTCGGCCAGATCCTGGCGGCCGGCAGATTCGTATTGGGCGATGGAATCGCGACGCTGCTTGAGTGCCTTGTCGATCACGGCGACAACCGCCGCATCGTCCAGCGTCACCCGTTCGTCAACTTCCTTCTGCTTGATCGCCGCCAACAGGAGGCGGATCGCGTCACGCCGCGCGGTTTCTCCGGCACGCATGGCGGCCTTCATGTCTTCGTTGATGCGCTCTCTCAGACTCATCAGAGACTCCAGCATTTGACAAAATGACAGCCGGCCAGGCTACCCCGGCCATTTTCGGACCCATAAACGCCAATAGCCGCCCGTCAGAAAACAGGCGGCTATCCGACGATCCAGATCCGGAATTAGTAGAGCTTCGGCGGCAGGGTCTGGCTGCGCATGCGCTTGTGATGGCGCTTGACGGCAGCAGCGAGCTTGCGCTTGCGCTCAGCAGTGGGCTTCTCGTAGAACTCGCGGGCACGCAGTTCGGTCAGCAGACCGGTCTTTTCAACAGTGCGCTTGAACCGGCGAATGGCCACCTCGAACGGCTCGTTTTCCTTCACACGAATGGCAGGCATTAACTCTTCCTAAATTCAAAACAAAGTCGGATTACAACTGAGCCGGGCATTATAAACAAAGCGCGGGAAATTTTCCAACTTTTTCTTCACCGAGGCGCTCGACACCGCCTACCCCCGTCCGAGCGCCGTCAGCAGCTTGCTGTGGACGCCACCGAAGCCACCGTTGCTCATCACCAAAACCTGATCACCTTCCCGCGCATCGGCAACGACACGCGCCACCAGCACGTCGAGATCGTCAGCGACCACCGCCACATCCCCCAGCGGCGCGAGCGCTTCGCGCGCATCCCAACCAAGGTTGGCGGCATAGCAGTAAA
>CAYUYI010000321.1:0-3339 GCA_964448995.1 uncultured Propionivibrio sp.
GATCGAGCAGATGCGTGAGCAAATACAGAATTTGGAGTAAATTTTCAGCCCGTCGCACAGCGATGCTAGCTATCTAACAAAAGCCCCTATTCACGGGGCTTTTTTCTTTAGCCTAAGACCACCTTCAACACACCCGGTACGGCATTCCGAAACCACGCCTAGATTTATTTGCCAATTTCCCCGCTAGAAACACCGTTCGTACTGAACGTTCAACTTCATTGAGGCCGGACCAACACGCTCTTGAAATTCGATCCACGGCCCCGATATGGCCTGTTCATTCATTTGAAAGCGACGAAATCAACCATGTCCGATTTGATCCAAAAACTCCAGTGGCGCTATGCGGCCAAGAAAATGGACCCGGCCCGACCTGTCCCCGACGAAAAGGTCGAGCGCATTCTTGAAGCCGTGCGTTTGACGGCCAGTTCGAGCGGCCTGCAACCCTACGAACTGATCGTCGTCACCAATCCGGAACTGCGTGCGCAGATCAAGCCGCACGCCTGGGGGCAGCAACAGATCACGGATTGTTCGCATCTGCTGGTGTTCGCCGCCTGGGATAACTACACCGTCGAGCGCATCAACATGATGTTTGATCTGGTCAACGAGGAACGTGGTTTCGTGAACGAAGGCTGGGAGAACTACCGCCAGCAGATTCTCGCCACCTATCCGGGGCGCGATGCCGAAACGAACTATCAGCATGCCGCCCGCCAGGCGTACATCGGTGTCGGGACCGCGCTGATCGCTGCCGCCGAAGAGGAGGTGGACAGTACGCCGATGGAAGGTTTCGATCCGGCCAAGGTTGACGAAATTCTCGGCCTCAAGGCGCGCGGCCTGCGCTCGGTCGTGATGATTCCGCTCGGTTACCGTGCTGCCGAAGGCGACTGGCTGGTGAACCTGAAAAAGGTGCGCCGGGCACGCAGTCAGTTTATTGTTGAAATGAAGTAAGGATTGCCTCTGGAAGCGGGCGACGGCCCGCTTGATCGCCCGGAGAGCCAATAGACATGCGGCTTTCCGGGCAGCCCCCCAGACCGTCGAAACCCCGTTATCTGGCCACCGGGTCAAGCGTGATCGACAAGCCGGTCGGTTCGATCCTGAACGCACCCGGCGCATAGCCCCACCCCTTTGCCGCCTGTAAATCTTCGGGTCGCACCTTGTACAGCGGATAGTCTTTCAGGAACTTCTGCGCCAGCGGCGCCCCCAGTTTTTCGATGGGTCGCCGCAGGACGTCCGGGGCACCCTCCACGCTCAACTTGTGGACGCGGACATCGCTCAGCCGCACGCTGCCATCGCTTGGTTCAAAACGCAAACCGTAGCTCAGGTCCATGCCGCCCCGGTATTCCTTTCGGGTAAACAGGCCGACGACACTGTTTCCCGCCACGCTGAGTTCGAGCGAGGTGTTGATGCGGTTGTTGATCGGATCGAGCGTGATGCGCGGGGTGCTGAGCTCGACATCAAGGATCTCGAGCATCTCGCTCTTGAAGGGAAACTGGGCGCTGATCAGCTGCGCCAGGCGCGCTTCGCTGACCGCGATGGTTTTCGGAGCCGGCGGCTGGAGCGCGCAGCCAGCGAGCAGGATGGCCATGCTCGACAACAGGGCAATCAGAGGAAAGCGTCGCATCGGTGTTCTCCGTTCAGGGAAGGCTCGCCCACTATAGCGGAGGAACGGTCGATCGGCGCAGCTTGGGCTACATCCCTGAACCGATACTTGCATTGCTGGTCAGCTCGCCCTCTTGACCCTGTTTATTGATGAACTCCCTGACGGATTTCGAGCGGTACAGCCGGAAAATTGACAACCATTTGTCAAATGCCGCAGAAAAATCCACCTTGCCGCGAGAGCTACTCGTTGAATCAGCCAAGCCTTCAGAAACCCGCTTCACGCCACAGCAGTGCCAGCCCGGAACGCAGGAAGCGCAATCCCGGCGCTTCCCAATCGCCATGAATGACGACCTTGCCGCGCCAGCTGGCGCCGGCGAGCGAAACCGGATTTTCGGTCACCGTCAGCAGCACCCGGAAGGTGGCACGCTCGGGAATATGCTGCCCGCTCTTTTCCCGGGTCAGCACGCTGCCCCCGAACTGCGCGGCCAGCAGGGGATCGGCCAGGCTGCGCGTTGCATCGTAGTCAACCGTCTGGACCCGCAAATCGACCAACCCACCATCCACACCATCGGCAACGAACAGGGCCCGATCACCCGGATTCACGCGGCGAACCGCCTCTTCATCGAGAAACGTCTCCACCACAAATGCATCTTCGCGAACCAGCATCGCCAGTTTTTCATTGCGCGACACCCACGTCCCGGGTTGCAGATCGGGATCCAAATCGACAAGACGCCCGGGGAAATTCGCCTGCGGGGCATACAAACCCAGTTCGGACTGAATACTGCTGAGTTCGGCCTCGGCCGAGGCGCTTTCCTCGTGCAGCACCAGAAGATTGTGCCGCTGTGCGCCATCCACGCCGGCCACGGCGGCCTGCCAGCGCAGCGATTCCATGCGCGCCTGCGCACGCTGCCAGCGTCGCTGCAGATCGGCCGACGCCAACTGCAACAACAGGTCGCCCCGCTCAACCCGGTCACCGTTCTTGAACGGCAGGGCAACGACTTGCGCTCCCGCAGGCGCATAGACCGGAAACACCTCGGCCGGCCGCAACAGTCCGGAAGCGCTCAGGCGTGTCGGCCAGGGCACCACAAACACCAGAATCAGGACCAGGCCGATGCCCATCGTGCGCCGGAACCTTGCCTGCTGCCGGATGTGTGGCCAACGCAGCCGCCAGGCCTTGATTTCGCTCCACAGCGGCAGCATGACGAACCAGCCGATTTCGACGGCAAACAGCAGGATGCCGAGCGCCTTGACGAAAAAATGATAAACCAGCACGGCGATGCCTAAAAAAAGCACCAGCCGGTAGAGCCAAGTTCCCCAGGCGAAGAGAATCAGCGCTTTCTCCCGTGCCGGCGGAAAGCGTTCCGGTTTCGCTTCGCCCAGCGCAAATAGTCGTTCGCGCAAATCCCAGCGCGCCAGCGCGAACGACCGGGCATGAAGATTGGGAATGTCCAGCCAGTCGGAAAGCAGGAAGTACCCGTCAAAACGCATGAACGGGCTGCTATTGACCGCCAGCGTCGCGACCCAGACCGTCGTTGCCAGCATGAAGGCAATTGCCTTCGGCAAACCTTCCGGCAGGATGCCCCACAACGCGGTGGCCCAGGCGGCCACCGTCAGTTCGGTGACAATCCCCGCCGCCGCGACCGTCAGGCGCTGTCGTCGGTCGGCCAGCTTCCAGACGTCATTGGTATCGGTATAGGCCATCGGCCACATCACGAGAAACGCCACGCCCATGGTTGGCACTCGACA
>CAYUYI010000322.1:0-3320 GCA_964448995.1 uncultured Propionivibrio sp.
CGGTGTTCCTCCGTATGCGGCTCGGCGCCGATCACCAGCGTATGCAGACGGGTATCCGCGCGCGGGTTCAGCCCCTCTTCGACAAACACGTCGTAGAGCCGACCGAGATAGCTCGGAATGGCATGTGCCACGGTGGTTCCAAAATCCCGCATGAGCTTGATCTGGCGCGGACTGTTACCCGCACCGGCAGGAATCGACAGACAGCCGAGTCGCTCGACGCCATACTGGAAACCCAGTCCCCCCGTGAATAGCCCGTAGCCGCAGATATTCTGGAAGATATCGGTCTCACGGACCCCTGCCGCGTACAGCGAACGGGCCATCAGGTTGGCCCAGCTCGCCAGGTCGTGTCGATCGTGATAGACGACGGTGGGATTGCCCGTCGTACCGCTCGAACTGTGCAGGCGAACGACATCTTTGCGATCAGCCGCGAGGAAGCCCCAGGGGTAATGGGCGCGCAGGTCTTCTTTGGTGGTAAAAGGCAACTCGCGAATCCGTTCGACGGAATCCAATCCGCGCGCCAGCGCCGCATGAATCGCCGGGCAGGCACCGTAGTGCGGAGAACGCACCGCTTGCTGCAGCGCTGCCGTCAGCCGCTTGGCCTGGAGCGCTTCCAGATCGCTACGCGGCAGTGTTTCCAGTTCTTTTTCCCAATACATGATGTCGAGACAAGGGGGGTGAATGGGCGGGGGCGCAGTCCGGCGGAAAAAGTCGAAGAGTATCTTCCGCCGGCCGTTCCCGGTCAATTGAGGAAATCCGTGAACCGGACAAACCCGCGGCTATTTTTCCGAGAAACACAGCGCCAGATGCGCCGCCTCCGTTTTCTGCGACACGAGGCTGACGGCCACGGCAAACAGCAAGGAGACCGGGACGGCAAAGATCAGCGGATCGATGTCCCTGAGCGGGGTACCGACGCCGAGCGACGGAACACCGAACACCGCCTGACACACGCCAAGCGGTTTGGAGACTTTTTCGAAAAGAAACAGCAGGACGATCAGACTGACCACCAACCCACTCACAAAACCGGCATGTGCGCCTGCCCGCGTCACGCCCTTCCAGTACAGTCCCAGCGCGTAGATGGCGAGGAAGCTCCCGGCACACAGACCGAAGAACAGTGAGGTGCCATTGACGATGATCGTCGCCCCATCCTTGAAGAAAGTCGGCAAAAAATACGCCGTCAGCGTGCTGATGAGAATCGCCGCGAGCATCGCCACACGCATCACGCGCACCGGTTTCTTCGCCTTGAGGCCCATCCCCTTCTCCAGGATGTCGTGACCGATGGCGGAACCCATGGTGTGGAACTGCGAACTCATCGTCGACATTGCCGCCGCCAGCAGGGTAATCATGAACACGGCGGTGTACCACTCGGGCATGTTCTGCTTGATGAACAGCGGGATCACGTTGTCCGGCGAACCGGCGGCGGCAATCGCGATCTTTCCCGCCGACTGCATGAAATACACATTTGAAAGGGCGCCGACGACAAAAGCCACACCGGTCATCAGCATGATGAACAGGCCGCCGATGACCACGCCGCGATTGAGTTCGCGGTCGCTCTTGACGGTCATGAAGCGCACCACCAGTTGCGGCTGCGCCAGAACGCCGATGCCGACCCCCATGACCACCGTCGAGATCAGTGTCCACCACAGCGGTGAAAAGAGTTCGGGCATCGCTGTCCAGCCGCGGTGCCCTCGGGCAGCCAGTGCCGCCGGCACCTTGTCGGCCATCGCCGTCAGTTGTTCGTGGGCAGGCACCACGCCCCCCAATCCGTCGTAGGCGTACCACAACAGCAACATCATTCCGAGCGCCATGATGCCGCCCTGAAAGGCATCGGTGTATAGCACGCCTTTCATGCCACCCATCATCACGTAGAGGCCGACGATCAGCACGATGACCAGCAGCGCCATGTTTTGCGACAATCCCAGCGCCACGGTGAGAAAGCTGACACCGCCCAGCATCACCGCACCGGCATAGAGCGGCATGGCCAGGAAAATCATTCCCGCCGAGGCCACTTGCAGAAATTTCGAGTCATACCGCTTGCCGATGAATTCCGGAAACGTGTGCGCATCGAGCTTGTGCCCCATGGCCCGCGTCGGTTTGCCGAAGACGATGAAGGCAATGAAAATGCCGAGGAAGATATTGAGTACCGTCAACCACAGAATACCCATGCCGAACACCGCCGCCGCACCGCCAAAGCCGACGATCGCAGCGGTCGAAATGAAGGTCGAACCATAGGAAATGGCCATGATGACCGGATGGACCGTCCGCCCGGCCAGCAGATAGTCTTTGGCACTGGTTGTCTGCCGGTAGCCCAGGTAGCCGAGCCCGGCAGTGATGGCGAGATAAAGCAGCGTGGTCACGACGACGGTAGTATTCATCGCCCGTCTCCCTGTGGCTCGTTGCGTTCCCAGGCCGCTTCTTCGGCAATTTCGCGCGCCTCCTCTTCCGGCGCCGGACGGTTCCAATTGACGAAACCATACGCCGCGCACAGCGCGGCGGAACCCAGCGTCAAAACGTACGCCAGACTGACACCCCAATCTCCCAACCCCAGCATCGCCGCTCTCCCTGAAAGAACCGACCGACCAGTCGGTGATAGCGCAAAAAAAATAGATTTTTTATAATTCAACGTGTTACACCTGACGGTAGACCCCTTCGCCAAGTACAGAACAAAAAAACCGCCACTCATCGAGGTAATGCCGGCGCACCTCATCCGGCGTACGCCCGGCTTCGATGTCGAGCAGCACGTCCTTGCGTGTCTTGGCCAGCAACCACTGGATCAATTCAATGAGGCGCGCCAGCGGATACCCCAGGCGCGAAGCATCGAGCCCGTCGAAGACTTCCGCGAAATGCCGTTCGAACACGGCTTGCGCCTTGGCCGCCAGCGTGTCGCGCGGCAACCGGGCGATGCGCACGATCAGGCCGAGCATCACCGGATGGGCGAGGTACCACTCGATGGCGATGGTGGATACCGTCATGAAACGCTCGAGGATATCTGTCGGCAAGGGCTTGCCGGAAAGCGCCACCTGTTCGCGGATATGCCGATAAAGCGCCGCCCAGGTCTGCTCCATGCAGTAAAGGTACAGGTCTTCCTTGGAGGCGATGTATTCATAGAGCCCGCCTTTGGAAATCCCGGCGGCAGCGACGATACGGTCGAGCGAAGCGGCACCGAAATCGTTTGCACCGAATTCAGCCAAAGCAGAATTCAGCACCGATTCGCGCTTTTCTGACGCAAGCTGGAAAAAGACCGGTTTCATCGAAAGAAGCCCACCGACTGACGAGTCGGCAGAATTTAGACCATGCCGGCAACAGTGTCAATTGAAAACCCG